>CAZASC010000007.1:61271-87643 GCA_964487695.1 uncultured Victivallales bacterium | reverse complement strand
TGTATCAGAATGTTGGAACAGAACGACTGTTTTTTAACTTAGGTTTTCGGGTTAAGTATGTGTAAGCGTCCGACTGCGTACCCCCTTCACGCTGATGTTGGCCCGTGAGATACGGGCAGCATGAATGAACAAAACAGTGGGATCGGGAGTGGGCCGGTTCTGAAGCGGAAAAGTGCTGAAGAGCGGAAACAGTTGCTCAGGGAGTTTGAAGGCAGCGGGAAGAGTCAGCAGGAGTTCTGCGATGAACGCGGGATAAAGCTGACGACATTCAAAAGCTGGCATTACGAGAAGAAGGCGGCAGCGGAGCCAGGGTTTGCCGAAGTTGCGGTGGGAATGCCGAATGCAGGAGCGGTCGAAGTGATATTTCCCAGCCGTGTGTGTGTACGCACTCGCGGCGCTCGGTCACGGGAAGAACTGCTCGGGCTTGTGCGCGGGCTGGCCGGATTCTGAGCTTTCTGGGGAAATTGAAGGTATTGATGCGGCAGATCTCCGCAAAAGTTTCAATGGACTCTACGGACTGGCAGAAGGGGTATTGAAGGAAGACCCAAGGCGTGGCGGCCTATTTGTGTTCACCAACCACAGGCGCAACAGGATCAAGATTCTGTACTGGGACGGGACCGGTCTGTGGGTAATGACCAAGCGACTGGAGAAAGGGACATTCAGCTGGCCGAAGGGTGTGGACGTTCAAGATGGATAACTGACGCTGAGCGCAGAAGCGCTGGGTTTGTTGCTTGATGGCGTCGATCTGCTCGACGCTGGGATGCGGCCTTGGTATCAGCGCTAAATATTTTCGATTTTGGCACGAAGTCCTTTTTTACGAAAGTGAGCAGGTTTTACGAAAGTGAGCAGGAATGGCAGGGTTGTGCGCATGGCAAGCGCACTGGAGATATTGGAAAAAGAGAACGCTGAACTCAGGGCAGCACTGAAGCAGGCACTGGCCGAGAATAGTCTGCTTCGCCAGAGGGTTCAGATACTTCTGAAGCGCATGTTTGGAAGCAAGAGCGAGAAGATGGATCCCGCGCAGCTCGAACTCTTACTTGCCGGCCTGAACGAAATATCCGCTCTCCAGAACCAGCCAAGCCAGAGCCCTCGCCTGATAGAACCACGGACATCGAAGAAGAGGGATAAATCGAAGCCGACGTTGCCTGCCAACATTCTGACAGAACGAATCGTCATTGATCCACCCGAGGTGCAGGCGAATCCAGGGAATTACAAATTGATAGGCGAGGAAATCACCGAAGAACTCGATATCAGGCCCACGAAATACTTCAGGCGCTTGATAGTGCTGCGGAAATACACAAGTCGGGTGAAGAGAGAAGAAGCGCCGCTCATAGCGGAACTTCCTGCCAGGCCTATTGAGAACAGCATCGCCAGCGCCGGATTGCTGGCCGACATCGCGGTGCATAAGTACGCCGATCACATTCCGTTGTACAGACAGGAACGGATAATGAGAGAGGCGTATGGGATTAATCTGCCGCTAAAGACGATGGCGGACTGGATGGGCACTACTGCGGAGTGGTTGAGGCCTATTTACCGGCTGATCGGAGAAGGCGTCAGGTCTGGCGGATACACCGATTACATATTTTCAGGCGGAAGAAGGCGGGAGTAGAAAGGGATATTTCTGGGTTTACAACAAACCTGAGAGCGATGTCTATTTTGAGTGGCATACAAGCCGGGCATCGGATTGTCTGGATGACGGATGACATGTTGAAGGATTTCAAAGGTGTGGTGCAAAGCGACGCATTTTCGGGTTACGCCTGCTATGCAAAGGCGAAGCCTGACATCGAGTTGTCTGGCTGCTGGAGTCATGCGAGACGAAAGTTCGATGAAGCAAGAACGGAATCTTCCCGGCTTGCGGCTTGGTTTCTGCGTCAGATAGGCCATTTATACGAGGTTGAGAGAGCAGCGCGGGAAGAATGCGCCGGCCCGAATCTGCGGCAGGCATTCAGAGCCGCAGGAAGCCGAATGACATTGGCGATGATAAAGAGGGCCTTGGAGATAAAGAAGCAGAAGCATCTGCCCGGCGGACTTATGGGCAACGCGATCTCCTATGCCTTGGACAACTGGACGAAACTGATCGTCTACTGCGAGGACGGTCGGCTGGAGATAGACAACAATCTCGTTGAGAACGCAATCAGGCCGACAGCACTGGGCAAGAAGAACTGGCTTTTCATCGGGCATCCTGAAGCCGGTGATCGCAGCGCCATTCTCTATACAATCCTGGCATGTTGCCGCCGGCTGAACATCAACGCAAGTGAATACTTGGCAGATGTCCTGTCTCGCCTGCCCTCGATGAAGATGTCGGAGGTCGCCGCATTGATCCCGTCAACATGGCTCGCGACCAGAGCGCTCAAAGCAGCATAGTTCTCCCCACACCACTTTATCGAGCTGCCGGTCGTTCGTATAGGGGGTGCGCAACCGGACGCTTACACCGTATCAACCATGGTTCTGCAAAAACAGTTGTAGCGTTTACAGATCGCGAGAAAGGACTTGCATTTAAACGATATCTCAAGACGCAGTCAGGAAGAGCATTCGCGAAAAAAGCGACGGTGAAATGTTGTGACCTGTCAATACTCCAATCTTCGCGTGCCGAGATTGAGGTATGGTGGAAGCGCAGGGGCTCGAACCCTGGACCCGCTGATTAAGAGTCAGCTGCTCTACCAACTGAGCTACGCTTCCACTGTTCTAGATTCCTTGGCTGAAACTAATCAATCCGCATTCGCATTAGACCAACGGCACTTTTCATAAACGATGCCGTCATTCAAAAACGAATTGGAGCGAGCGACCGGATTTGAACCGGCGACAACCACCTTGGCAAGGTGGAGCTCTACCAACTGAGCTACGCTCGCTTTACGAAATAACGTGTAATTTACCTATTCCAGTTTTCACTGCAATAGAATTCTTACGCTAAATTACTATTAGCCACGTTTTAAAATAAAAACGGTTTGACTGTGCTGCGCCCGGGTGCTAGTGTCAGACGAATTCTAAATGGTTCTGCGCAATAAATGTGTGGTATTTTCCGTTTTGAGTTACGAAAGGAGATGGAGATGAGGAGACTAGGATTTAGGTTTTTCCTCTGCGCTTGTGTGGCGGCTACGCTTGTCCTGATGGTGTCGCTTGTTCTGCCAGGCTGCAACTGGGGCGGGGTTGGTAGCGATACGTGGACTGATAATACGATGGGGGTTGATTTCAGTGGCGTTTATGTGCCATCCACAGGTGATTATCTCATTACGAATTTCACGAACGCGTCAGTAGCGGGATCCTCCCCGCCGATATCCTCGATGGTAGTGGCTCAAACTGGGAATAAGCTGACGTTTACCGACAGTAATGGCGCACAGTATGTGGGGATGATGTCTTCCGTCACGACTCCAACTGCAGGAGGTTCAAACCTGCTTACGTTTACTTCAAGCACGGTCATTGGTAATTTTCAAGTGAGCGGCAAAGACATAAACGGACAGGGCTTTACAATCGCTGGAGCATTTTACGGAGACTACAACAGCGGCACCATTATCGGGAGCACGGGAACTTTGGATAACAGAAGTATTGAAGGCACTTGGATTGCGGCCGATGGGCAGACTGGTAATATTTACGGGGTAGCCGGAGGTACGACTCAACTTTTCTTAATGATAACAAATTAGGGTGTTGATAACGTATAAAGGCTTTCCGTCCGCACGCGTTGCGCCATGATGGGATTTCCGCCACTAGCAAGATGAAATCTGGAGATTTTGACGAGATCAGGCGCCCTGGCCGCAAGCCGTGGCTGGTAATTATCCTGTTGGCAATTATCGGAGTTGTCGTATTTCAGTGTTACGAGCGACGCGGTCGCATAACGATTGAGGCTGAGAAACAACCCGTTCCAAACAAACAATCGCAAGTAGCTGTTCAAAGTGTGCTCAACAAGACGTCCGCTGCATCGAACAGTGTTCGTAAGCTCCCGCCGGATAAACCAGCGCAGGTAGCTACAAATGCAGATGGACTTTCGGAAGCGAAGACGTTAGATGAGCAAGGCGATCTACTGAATGCGAGGTCGAAATACACTCAACTACTGGCGGAGAACGGTGGCGCTGCTGCGCAAGGTTCAGAAATAGAAAATGCACTTGGCAGGATCAATATGGAGCTTGTTATTACGCCGCGACCAATGCCGGAGAAAGTTGAGTATGTTGTCAAGAAAGGAGATCGCATAGACAGGATTGCGAAGAAGCTCGGGACAACAAAGGAGCTGATAGAGGAGAGCAACAACATCTCGAACCCTGATCTGATTAAAGCTGGTGACTATATCCGGGTTTTTACTGGAAAGTTTTCCATCGTCGTAAACAAAACACGAAATGACCTGCTGCTTTCGATGAACGATGCTTTCTTCAAGAGATACTCAGTTGCAACTGGAAAGTTTGGAAGAACTCCGATAGGCACATTCGTTGTGGACGACAAGGTCAAGGAACCACCGTGGTGGCGGCCCGGTGAACCCGAAATACCTTTTGGATCGACAAACAACATACTTGGGACTAGATGGATGGCTTTGCGCGCGACAGGGAACACGCCGGACGTTAAAGGATACGGAATCCACGGCACATGGGATGATAGTTCAATAGGCAAACCTGCGAGCGCAGGTTGCATCCGGATGAAGAATGCCGAGGTTGAGGAGCTGTTTACGATTATTCCACCAGGAACACCAGTTGTGATTACTGAGTGATGCACCCCTATCGAACACATACTTGTGGCGAACTGCGCCGTCAGCACGCGTCAATTGAGGCGCGATTGTCAGGGTGGGTCTTTCGAAAACGAGACCATGGCAGCCTGCTTTTTATCGATTTGAGAGATCATTATGGCGTCACGCAGATCGTGGTGCATCCAAATCGCGATTTCTTCGAGTTATGTCAGAAACTGAGAATCGAAAGCGTCATCACCGTGACAGGCAAAGTGGAGATGCGCTCCGACGATACGATCAATGCTGATCTTCCCACAGGCGAGATTGAACTGACTGCTGACCAGTTGATTGTGGAGGGTGCTGCTGATCCTTTGCCACTCTATCTATCTGGAGATGACGACGGTCCTGAGGAATTGAGACTGCGATATCGTTTCCTCGACCTGAGAAGAGAACGGTTACATTCCAACATAGTTCTGCGGTCAAAAGTCATTACCGATATTCGCCGGAGAATGAATGAAGAACATGGTTTTAACGAATATCAGACGCCAATACTCACGAGCAGTTCGCCGGAGGGTGCCAGGGACTACCTTGTCCCGAGCCGTGTGCATCCAGGAAAGTTCTACGCCTTGCCGCAATCGCCGCAGCAATTCAAGCAACTTCTGATGCTCGCAGGGTTTGATAAATATTTCCAAATAGCACCATGTTTCCGCGATGAAGATGCGCGGGCTGACCGCTCGCCAGGAGAGCATTATCAGCTCGACATTGAGATGTCGTTCGTAACTCAGGAGGATATCTTCGCTATTGTGGAATCGGTATTGAGCGGTGTTTTCTCCAAGTTCTCTGATTGGCATGGAGACAAACCGCCGTTCCGCAGGATTTCCTACGCCGAGGCCATGATGAAATATGGATCGGACAAACCGGACCTGAGAATACCGATCGAGATGTGTGACGTTTCCGACGTATTCGCCAAATCAAAGTTCAATGCGTTCAGAACGGTGGTTGAGAAAAAGGGCGTTGTCAGGGCAATTCCTGTGAAAGCCATATCCGACAAACCAAGAAGCTTCTTTGACAAGCTTGAGGAATATGCGAAGTCACTGGGATCAAAGGGGCTCGGTTACCTTATTTGGGATGCACAGGGCGTAAAGGGGCCGATTGCCAAATTTCTTACTCCTGAAGAGTTACAAGTGCTTTCGGCGCGTTGCAATCTGGGGGCAGGAGATGTGCTCTTCTTTGTTGCGGACAGTGTAAAGAACGTGAACAGGATTTCAGGAGATATCAGGCTTAAATTGGGAAAAGACCTTGATTTGATTGAGAAAAATGTTTTCCGATTCTGCTGGATACTCGATTTCCCGATGTATGAGTTCAACGACGAGACGCAGTCCGTTGGCTTCTCGCACAATCCATTCTCAATGCCACAAGGCGGTTTGAAGGCTCTGAACGAGCAGGATCCTCTGACGATACTTGCGTACCAGTATGACGTTGTCTGCAATGGCATAGAATTGGGCAGCGGTGCGGTGCGGAATCATCAACCGGAAATCATGTACAAGGCTTTCGAAATAGCGGGTTACACAAAGGATGATGTTGACAGCAAGTTCTCCGGCCTGATCAACGCCTTTAGGGTGGGCGCTCCACCTCACGCAGGCATAGCCCCGGGCATTGACAGAATGGTGATGATGCTGACGCACGAGGAGAACATCCGCGAAGTCATAGCGTTCCCGATGAACCAACGTGCGCAAGACCTTATGATGGGCGCGCCTGGCGAGGTAACCGAGAAGCAGTTAAGAGAGTTGCACATCAAACTTAGAGTGCCGGAAAAACGAGACGAAGTTATAAAACCGGTTGCTGACGCGCCATATGCCTGTTGACAGCTATCTTGTTCGAACGGAATATTGATATCCAAAATGTGCATCCATGCACTCACCATTCACACTTCTGAGGGTGAATGGCCAGTGGATAGCGGAAGATAGCTTGCGAAAAAGGCTTTCAGATGCGATGCCCGGTAAACCATCACTTGTTGCCGCCAGAGATTTGGGCAATAGAAATCTCCTTTTCCTGGCGTGTGACTAGATCCTTTACACGAACCGTTCCTTTGTTCACGTCGTCCGGTCCCAGGTAGATTGCTTCGCGAATGGACGATTTGCCCGTGCGAGAAAAGAAGCCTTTGGGCTTTTCAGCGTGGAGCGCCATGTCTACCAGCTTGCCGCCTCGCCTCATTTCCGCTGCTATGGAAGCGGCTACAGGTTGCTCGAGGTCGGTCATGTACCCAACGGCCAAGTCCAAGTGCGTTGTCGCACCAGGCAATCTGCCGTTATCTGCAAGCAATTCCGCGACTACCACGTCGCCAAACCCCAATCCAACGCCTGTTGCCGGGGCTCCGCCCATGTCACGCAACAGATTGTCGTATCTGCCGCCCCCGAATATTGCCCGGAATTTGCGATTTACGTCGAAGGCCTCAAACACTATTCCAGTGTAGTATGCCAGTCCACGAACAACGGATATATCAAATTTGACAATGTCATCAATACCGTAGGCTTTCAATACGGCGAGAAACTGCCTTATAGCGGCGATTGAAGGTGTGTTTGGTTCGAGAATTCCGGAGGCGTCCTCCAGTGATGGAATGTTGAGTAGGTTGAACACCTTTTGAATGTTCTCATTGTCGAGCCCGGAGTCAGCCAGAAGTTTCTGTATATCGCCGTCTCCTAGCTTACCTTTTTTGTCCAAGGCCAGAAAAGCTGAATGGTGATGTTCGGGCTGTATGCCAAGCTTTACAAGAAGATCAGCAAGAAGTGTCCTGCTGCTGAAATGGATGCGGAAATCGTTTCTTGTCAATCCCATGGCCAAAAGCGCATTCACCGCGGTCGCGATGACCTCGGCTTCAGCGGTGACGGATGGCTCTCCAATAATGTCGAGATTCCATTGGTAATGCTCTCGTTTGCGCCCGCGGGTCATTCTCTCGTATCTGAAGCATTGTGCAATTGCATACCACTTTAGCGGCAAGCTTAACGAGGCGTATCTGGCGGCGACCATTCGGGCAAGGGTGGGGGTCATTTCCGGGCGCAACGCCAATTCACGTCCGCTCTTGTCTACGAATGCGTAGATTTGATCCGTTATTTCCTCGCCAGCCTTGCGCTTCAAAACATCCAGCGTTTCCACAACGCATGAATCGTACTGCATAAACCCAAAGGCGTGAGAAGCGGTTCTCCATGAATCGAATATCGCATTTCGAACCACCATGTCTTCTGGATAAAAATCCCTCATTCCGCGTGGCGGGGCAAGCAGTGTTTCTTCTGAGTTCATGTCGTGAGGTGTCAAAACGGTACAATGAATGCTTTGTTAAAAGTCCTATAAAACTTTGGCCTTCATTTCCTTGCCGGGTTTGAACTTCACCACCTTGCGTTCGGGAATTCGCACGACGTTCTCCGGTTTCTTGGGATTTCGGCCAATCCGCGATTTCCGCGTAATAATCTCAAATACTCCGAAATCCCTGAATTCAACGTGATCTCCGTTTACGAGGGCCTCGATGATATGGTCGAGCGTTTTTTGGATCACCGTGTAAACGTCCTCCTGCACAACTCCTGTTTCCTTGGATATGCGGACGACGAGATCTCTCTTTGTCATGATTCATTTCTCCCTGTCTTTTGTTGATTTGAGCCCATCTTCATTCCAGCCGCCTTCACAAAAGGTTGAATATCTTTCATCAGCGCAGCAAATTGCCGGGGTGTCAATTGTTGCGATGAGTCGCTGTACGCCTCGTCAGGGCGATGATGAACTTCGATCATAAGCCCGTCAGCGCCTGCTGCGATTGAAGCCCGTGATAAGGCTGTTATGAGGTCGCATCGTCCTGCTGCATGACTTGGGTCAACAAACACCGGCAGGTTGCACTCCATTTTCGCCAGCGCTACCGCACTAAGATCCAAAGTATTCCTGGTCGCATTTTCAAATGTCCTGATTCCTCGTTCGCAGAGAATAATATGAGGGTTTCCATTCTTTGCCAGATACTCTGCGGCCAAGAGCCATTCCTCGACAGTGGCGGCTAATCCCCTCTTTAGCATAACCGGCTTACCTGATTTGGCGACAGCCTCAAGCAGGGAATAGTTCATCGCATTCCTTGCGCCGATTTGGACTATATCAATGATATCGGACATCAGATCGAGATCAGCCTCGCGCACGACCTCGGATACAACAGGCAGGCCTGTCGCCTTCTTGGCTTCCGCAAGTATGCCAAGCGCCTTTGCTCCGAGTCCTTGAAAATCGTACGGGGATGTTCTGGGCTTGAATACGCCGCCTCTAAGCAATGTCGCTCCGGCTTTGGCTACAGCGCTCGCAGTGGAAAGCATCTGTGTCCTGCTTTCGACTGAACAGGGACCGGCTATCACATGGAAAACGCCTTTTCCAATCTCAACTCGGCCGACGCGCACGGCGGTAGGCTCTTCCTGGGCCTCGCGGCTGACGAGCTTATAGCGTTTTTGTATAGGGATGACGCGCTCAACACAATCAAGGCTTTCCAATGTCTCCAAGCTCTTCTTGACGGTCTCGTCGCCAATCGCGGCCACTACCGTTCTGACCACGCCGCGAATGGTGTGGGGCTGGTAGCCTAGCTGGCTAACGTGGACTTCGACCGCTTTGACATCTTTTTGCGTCGTGTGTGGTCTGAGTACAATGATCACTATTTTTCTCCGGCAAGCAAAGCTGGCATATTCAGGATACGTCCAGCAGCTTCGGCAAGTGGAACAAGATCGGCTTTTGCGTCCGATCTGGATTTGATTTCGACACAGCCGTTTCCGAGTGAACGTTCGCTGACAACTATTCTGATTGGGAAACCAATCAAATCTGCGTCCTTAAGCTTTACTCCAGGACGTTCCTCCCTGTCGTCAAGCAATACATCCACGCCGGCGCCTTCCAATTGCGCCATAAGGCTTTCCGCAGCCCGCCTGCTCTCTTCATGTTTCTCGTTGAGCATCAGAATGCCCACACGGTAAGGCGCAACCGACATGGGCCAGACTATTCCATTGTCGTCATGTGATTGCTCCACAATGGCCTGAAGAGTTCTTGTGACTCCTATTCCATAACATCCCATGATAATCACGGCCTTCTTGCCATCCGCATCCAGATATGAGGCGTCAAAACTTGTCGTGTACTTCGTCCCAAGTTTGAATACGTGTCCCACCTCGATTCCTCGCTTCTCCTGAAGCATCTTCCTGCATCGTGGACACAGGTCGCCGTTTCTCACAACACACAGGTCGTGATATGCCTCCACCTTTACGTCACGATCCAGGCTGACGTTCACCAGGTGGGTGTCCGCCTTGTTGCCACCTGTAATGGCTCCAGTTTGTCCTTTCATGCCTGAGTCGGCATAGACAGGCACGGTCAGTCCCACAGGCCCCGCGAAACCGACTGGCGCGCCCGTGATCCGCTCTATGGTTTGTGCATCGGCCAGTGCGACATTGGATGCTTCGAGGGCTGCGAGAAGTTTTTTCTCGTTTAGATCGCGGTCGCCTGGCACCAGAACGGCCACTGCTTTTCCGTCAATCATATAGATGAGAGTCTTGATGAGGCGCTTCGGTTTGCACTTGAGGAAGCCTGACACTTCTTCAATCGTTCTCATTCCCGGCGTCGAAAGTTCGGTCAACGGTTTGACGTTTTCCGGTGGCGGTGGAGGATTCTCGAACGAGCGCTCGCCACGTTCGAGATTGGCCGCGTATGAGCAGGATTCGCACTCGACGATTCCATCCTCTCCGGCATCAGCCAGGACCATGAATTCATGCGACCACTTGCCGCCCATCGCGCCGGTATCGGCTTCCACAATCTTTGTTCGCAGCCCGCATCGGTTGAATATGCGTATATATGCGTCGTACATCTTCTGGTAACTGACATCCGCAGCATCCCATGTGAGGTCGAAACTGTAGGCGTCTTTCATGATGAACTCTTTCGCCCTCATGAGGCCGAATCTCGGTCGTATCTCATCCCTGAATTTGGTCTGGATCTGGTAGAAGGTCTTCGGAAGCTGACGATACGAATTGATCTCCCTGGAGACAAGGTCGGTTATAACTTCTTCGTGAGTCGGGCCGAGCACCATTTCGCGTTCCTGACGGTCGCGAAGTCTGAACATCACGTCACCCATGATGTCATATCGGTGCGATTTATCCCACACCTCGCGAGGTTGCAAAGCCGGCATGAGTATTTCAAGCGCTCCGGAACGATCCATTTCCTCGCGGACGATTCTCTCGACCTTCCTGAGTGCGCGGAGTCCAAGCGGTAGAAATGTGTACAGTCCACCCGCGAGTTTTCGTATCAAACCTGCACGGAGCATTAACCTGTGGCTTGGTATCTCAGCTTCCTGGGGATCCTGCCGCAGGGATGGAATCAATGTTTCAGACCATCTCATGATTAGCTTCTTTCACTTACAATCTGTGTATTTCACAGTATATCAGCGACTTATGCAAGCCAAAACACAGGCCAAACTCTATCGCAGCGCACCCTGACTCCAGCGAGATGGGACAAAATTGACAATCCTGTTTGCGGTAAGTCCTGGAATGGAAACATCAGCCTGAACATATTCGGAAGTCCATCCGCGCCCCGAGTTGCGTACGTTCATCCCACCTTTTTCGACGAGCACTGAGACTTCCCTGCCAATAAAGTTCATCGCAAACTCATTCTTTTTCTTTTCGCCAAGTTTAACAAGACAGTGCGATCGCCGCTGTTTGTCGGCGTGCTGCACCTGATCCGACATCGTCGTTGCCCTTGTCCCCGCACGTCTGCTGTACGCAAAGACATGAAGATTGCTGAACGGAGTATCCTCAACCAGTTTGAGTGTGCTCTGGAATGCGGATTCATCCTCGCCGGGGAACCCGACAAGAACATCTGTGCCGATACCCAAGAAAGGAAGCTTTCCAATAGCGTATTCAACAAATCCGCGATATTGCTCGACCGAATATCGCCTTCCCATGGAGGAGAGAACGCGGTTGTCACCGCTTTGCAACGGGAGATGAATATGGCGGCAGAGCTTTTTCGATCCAGCCATGAAGTCAACCAACTCAAGTTCCACTGTCGAGAGCTCAATAGAACTCAAACGGATTCGCGCGATTCCTTCAATAGCTTCGATTTGCGCAATGAGATCAACGAGCCCCTGGGATCCGTCTTTATAGCAACCGAGATTGGCCCCAGTGAGAATCACTTCAAGATAGCCCGCATCCGAAAGCGCCTTCACTTCCTCGACTATTTCCCGCGCCTGACGGCTTTCGGGTCTCCCGCGCGCCAATGGTACGATGCAGTATGCGCAGCAAAAATTGCAGCCATCCTGCACTTTGACTATAGCGCGGGTCGTCTCGAAGCTGGGAAGGCAGCTTGCGTTGTCTGAAGCGTGGCGGTCATCCCCATCTGGCTGTTTCTGGTTCGCCAGAACTAAGGGGAGACTGAACTTCTCCTTTTGTCCAAGAACCAGATCAGCTCCGGATTCTTCTTTCAGGCGCTGACCGTCAATTTCAACTCCGCAGCCGGCCAGAACGACAAATGTTTCAGGGGCGGCTTTCTTGACGACACGAGCAATTCTTAAGCAGTCCTGATTCGCCCGGGATGTCACGGCACAAGTGTGAACAACGCAAACATCGGATGGCTGACCGAAAGGCACTATGCTATGGCCAGCGGCCTTCAGGCGACCGGCCATCTGGGCAGATTCAGCCTGATTAAGTCTGCAGCCTACCGTTTTGATCGAAATGCGTTTCACTTAACGATGGCGCCTGTGCCCGCATTCTGCACCACCTGCGCGTATCGTTTCAGATATCCGGTCGTAATCTTTGGCTCAGATGCTTTAAAATCGGCCTTTCGGCGTTGGATCTCGTCCTGAGTCAGCACGGCCTCAAGCAGGTGACCTGGGATGTCTATCCGTATGGTGTCGCCATCTTTCAGAAGGCCTATCATGCCACCCTCAGCAGCTTCAGGCGAGACATGTCCGATGCAGGCACCTCTAGTGCCCCCGGAAAAACGGCCGTCTGTTATGAGTGCGACACTTTCGCCAAGGCCGCGTCCCATGATATATGATGTTGGTCCGAGCATTTCCTGCATGCCGGGTCCACCGCGCGGACCTTCATAACGAATAACCACCACATGTCCGGCCGTCACTTTTCCTCCGAGAATACCCTCGCATGCGTCTTCCTGGGAATTGAACACTATCGCCTTGCCCTCAAATTTGAGCATGCTTTGGGTAACGCCAGCTTTTTTCACGACTGCGCCCTCCTCGGCAAGATTTCCACGCAGGATCGTCAGACCGCCATCGGTCGAATATGGGTTGTCGAGAGTGCGAATAACGGATTCCTCAGCAACTTTTGCCCGAGCGACGTTCTGCTTGAGTCTCTTGCCTGTCACAGTCATGCAATCCGCGTGGAGGAGACCTTTTATGGCCAGAATACGGTTCAGAATTGCGCTGACACCGCCCGCTCGATCAACGTCTTCCATATGATATTGGGAAGATGGCGCAACTTTGCAGATGTTAGGACATTTGCTTGATATATCATTTATTCTGTTGAGATCGTATTTAACGCCAGCCTCATTAGCGATCGCCAACGCATGGAGGACAGTGTTTGTGCTGCCACCCATTGCCATGTCCAGAGCAAACGCATTATCCAGCGACTCGGCCGTTACGATCTCTCTCGGGAGTGGACCGCCTGATGTTGCCATCTCAACAATCCGTTTCGCAGCCTGCCGATAGAGTTTTTTTCTTTTTGGATCGATGGCCAGAATGGTGCCGTTGCCGGGCAGAGCAATGCCGATGGCTTCACACAGGCAATTCATTGAATTAGCCGTGAACATACCAGAGCAAGAGCCGCAACCCGGACATGCGTGCTCCTCCACTGTGAGCAGTTCCCCGTCTGTAATGTCACCCTTTGCTCGCTTACCCACGGCCTCGAAAACACTTATAAGATCCAGCGCTCTGCCGTCGGGAGCCTTCCCGGCTTGCATCGGTCCGCCACTGACCATCAGCGTAGGAATATTGGCCCGCAGTGCGCCCATGAGCATGCCAGGGACAATTTTGTCGCAGTTTGGAATGCATATCACGGCATCAAAGCAGTGGGCTTTGAGCATGGACTCAACGCTGTCCGCTATCAACTCGCGACTGGGTAACGAGTACTTCATGCCCATGTGCCCCATGGCGATGCCGTCACAAATGCCGATGGTGTTGAATTCTATTGGCACGCCGCCGGCCTTTCTGATGCAGGCTTTGATATACTTTGAAACTTTATCCAGGTGAACGTGGCCTGGAATCATCTCCGTGAACGAATTGCAAACGGCGATGAACGGTTTACTGAAATCGTTTGCCTTGATTCCAGTAGCCCTCAGCAAGCTTCTGTGCGGTGCCCGTTCATATCCTTTTTTTATCTGATCGCTATTCATGTGTTTCCTTCCAGTTTACTGGTTAAGACCGGTGAAATAGTATGCTTCCAATGATGGATTTCAATCACAAACATCGGAAAGGAGGATCAGCAAATCGCCGCGCCAGCCGATGGCGAGACCACACAGGTATCGCAGGCATGGCCAAACTCGCGATCATAGGCTGATCCCAGTGCTCCTCCAATGGTGTCCACGTCGCCTGCTCGCGCCAAGACCACCACGCTGCCGCCAAATCCTCCTCCGGAGAGCCTTGCGCCTAGCGTGCCGGGTGTATTCTTTGCGGCCGTAACGAGGAAATCCAGTTCCTTGCAGGAATTTTCGTAATTCACGCGCGAACTTTCATGAGATTCAAACATAAGCTTCCCAAAGTCAGTCAGATTCCCCGCAGTCAATAATTGCCCGCCTTTGACCACACGGGCATTTTCGCCGATCACATGCGCGGAGCGCCTGGCCATTACTGGATCCATTTCAGGCGAATACTGCTTCCACTCGCTCCAACTCACATCGCGCAGAGCTGTTACCGGATGTTTCAGGACAGTAGAGAAGAAGATGGCTGATTTCTCACACGTCGCACGACGTTCGTTGTACTCTGAATCCACAAGACTGTGTTTCACTCTCGTGTTGAATACGATGAACTTGGCTTCGCTGCTCATTGGAACTCGATCCACTTTCATGGAACGAAAATCGCTCATGACAAGTTCGTTGTGTCCCGCAAACATGACGGATATTTGGTCGAGCAGGCCGCACCTTATGCCTGCATAGTCGTGCTCTGCTGCTTGACCGATTCTGGCGAGATCGAGTTTTTCGATTTTAATGCCATAAAGTTCGCAGAACGCCAGACCTGCAGACATTTCAAGGGCAGCCGAGCTGGATAGGCCGGCGCCAAGCGGCAGATTGCCAAGCATCATCCCGATAAAGCCGGTTTTGACGATGCTTCGCTCTCGCAGTTTGGCGAACACGCCCTTGACATAATTTGACCATGCGTGGCCTTTCGCCGGGGTGGGGGATGTAACATCGAACGCGGTTTCTTCCATCGTGTTTCCTGCTACGACTCTGCAGTTGGAGTCGCTGGATGGCGCAGCCAGAAAAAAAGTACCAAGATCTATGCCGGCGGAAAGCACGAAGCCTTCGTTGTAGTCCGTATGGTTGCCAAGTACTTCAATCCTGCCCGGCGCATAGGCGGCAACGGTGTGTGGTTGACCAAAGGCATCTGCAAACTTCTTCGCCGCGATGTCGTAAACGTCTCTATTGATCATATCTCTCACTTGATCTGCGCTGCAATCTCGTCCCGCATCTTCTCCATCACGGGCTTTGTCTTTGCTTCGAGATTCAACCGGATCAGCGGCTCGGTATTGGATGCACGCACATTGAACCACCAGTTACTGAACTCTACACTCAGTCCGTCGAGCGTGGATACTTTCCCGTTGCCGTACTTTGCCTTCAGGCCCTCGATTACGGCTTTGGCATCGGTAACTGTGAAATTCATTTCCCCACTCGCGAAATAGCGCTGGATAGGCTTCACAAGCTCGGAGATCGGTTTGTTGGTTGAACTTGCGATGTTGGCGATGCAGATTGTGGCCATGGATGAACTCTCTGTGTAGAAATTCTCGCGGAAGTAGTAGTGTCCGGATAGCTCGCCCGCAAACATCGCATTGTTTTCCCTCATCTGCTGCTTTATAAAAGAATGGCCGACCCGGCTCATCATCGGAGTTCCTCCATTTTCGAGGATCACCTCCTTGACTGCCCAACTGCTACGGAGATCGTAGAAAATCGCGCTTTTCTCTTTTTTGAGCAAATCCTGCGCGATAATTGCGGTGACCATATCCATAGGAATGATCTCGCCCTTCTCGTCAACGAAGCCTGCGCGGTCGGCATCGCCATCAAACGCCACGCCAAAATCGTACTTGCCGTCGCGAACCTTCTTCTGTAGCGCCGCAAGCGTTTCCGTTTTGAGCGGATTGGCTTCATGGTTCGGGAATGTTCCATCGAGTTTGTCGAACAGCGGATCAATGCTCAGGAGTCCTTCAAGCGCCTTAGCTTCGTAGATTCCCATGGAATTTGCGAAATCTACGGCAATCTTCACTGGTCGCTTGATGTGCGAGAGTTTCTTAACATGAAATGTGTATTCGGGGATGACATCGTAGTGTGAGATGCAACCGGTTTGTTTTGCAGGCGGATCAAACGTCTCATTTGTGACGATCTTCTCGATCTCGGCGATGCCCGTGTCTCCGCTAATTGAAACCGCCTGCTTGCGGGAGAGCTTGAGTCCGTTCCACTCCCCGGTATTATGCGAAGCCGTGATCATGACGCCGGCATCGCCGCCCAGCAATCCGTTGGCGTAATACGACATTGGCGTTGAGCAGAGGCCGAGATCAATCACATCCGCACCCTGCATGGTCAGGCCTTTGGCTAGAGCGTGGAAAAGCGGTGCCGAATGCGGCCGCATATCTCTCCCAACCACGGCTTTTCGGCACTTTAAAAATGTTGCGAGCGCTCGTCCTATCTTGAACGCCACGTCGTCAGTCAGCGAATCTCCATAGATTCCGCGAATGTCATACGACTTGAATATTCCGGCCATTTTATCGCCTTTCTGCTCTCCATTTCTTTAACTACGTAACACACGAACGAAAGGAAAATAAAAGGTGATCTTTCGCGTTGTTGTATTTCGTAGTGGTCTTCTGTCTTCAGCTGCCTTTGCCATAGCGATTGAACCATGCCCGTTCCTCGAAGGGTTTCTTTTCTCTTGGCGCACATTTCTCCTTCGGTTCGCCGATCGGCAGAATCACTCTCACTTCCATGTCCTTGGCAACGCCGAGCAGTTCCGCCAGCTTTTGAGCCCTGCCTTCCATTCTTAATGCTCCATCGAGCCAGACTGTGGCATAGCCGAGGGCTGTGATAGCGAGAAGCATATTCTCGACTGCAGCTGCATAATCCTCTGCGCAGAACGACATGCATTGATAGACCTCGCGATGGTCAACGATGCAGACAATAATTGCCTTTGCGTCGCGAACGGTAGGTTTGTCGACTACTGCGCCGATGCGTGAGATGAGCTCAGGCTCATCAACGATCACGAACGATGTCGTCTGCGCATTGCAGCCGGATGGCGCCTGCAAGCCGGCGTTGACTATCTTCTTCAAGTCGTCCCTTGCCACCTGCTTACTCGTAAACATCCCACGGTAACTGTGTCTCTTCTCGATCGCGGTGAATATATCCATTTGTAGCCTCGGAAACGTGAGTTCAACGTCATCTTTCCAAACAAAACTTCATCAATGTACCATTCCGGAAATAAGTGCGCAACAGCAGAAGGCCAGCTTTCACCTCATTGTTCTAACGAATGGCATTTTATCCGGAATACTGCTCGATCAATCTTGATTTCCATCGGCCAAACGTCATATCCTCGAAGTTCATCAGGATAAACTTCTATTCGTTGGCCGATAATAAGAAATATGCAAAAACACGATTATAAACGGCACGGGTTCATTCCTCAGCGTCAACCAGGGAAATTGATCATGCGAATCCGTAGCTTGGGTGGCAACCTGACATCAGACGATCTGCGCAAAATTGCGGACTTGGCCGAAACCTATGGGCATGGCGTGGTACATGTGACCACTCGGCAAGCGCTCGAAATGCCTGGTGTCGCGGCCGAACGTTTTGAGCAGGCACTTCACGATATAAAGAAAACCGGTCTGCTGCCGGCTGTCTGTGGCGCCCGCATCCGTCCGATTGTAGCTTGCCCCGGTACAGATGCCTGTCCATATGGTTTGCAGAATTCCAGGCAGGTTGCAGAAGAGGCAGATAAGAAATGGGTCGGGCATGACATGCCGGCGAAAACGAAGATCGCGATTAGCGGTTGCCCAAATTCCTGTACCAAGCCCCAGGGCAATGATATCGGACTCAAGGGCGTGTGCGAACCAATGTTTGATCCTGCGGCCTGCATCCAGTGTGGCCTCTGTGTTCAACGCTGTCCGTCCAAATGCATGGAGATTCAAGGGGCGAAGTTGCTGATCCATTACGACCAGTGCCTGGCCTGTGGTGTTTGCATTGGTGTTTGCAAGAAGAACGCTCTGTCTGTCGGCCATCATGGTTTTCACATCTATATAGGAGGCAAAGGCGGCCGTTATCCCCGAAACGGAGAGTTGTTTGCCGCCTTTGTTGCTGAACAACAAGTCCCAGTATATCTTAACGCTATTCTGATGACTTACCAGGAAATGGCGAAGAAAGGTGAACGTTTGGGTGCCGCAGTGACCAGACTTGGTCTGGCTGAATTTGAATCACACGTTAAAAGCAAACTGCAGTAACTTCGCGCTATCGGAAGATATCTTTACACTCTATTTCACAAACGCCCTTGCGTTCTGGAACATTCTGAGCCACGGGCCTTGTTCGCCGTCGAACTGACCGGCCGGGCGGTATGACATCTGCGATGCGCGGAAACCGCGCTCGGGGTGGGGCATCATTATCGTCACGCGCCCATCGCTGTTTGTGATGGCCGTTACACCGCGCAGTGAACCGTTGGGATTAAAAGGATATCGCTCCGTAGCGACGCCGTAATTGTCAACGTATCGCGCGGACGCCAATCCTCGTTTCAGAATGTTTCTCATTGATCCGGTGCGATTAAAATCGGCAAAGCCCTCGCCATGCGCCACGGCTATCCCGAGTCTTGACCCTTCCATGTCGTCGAAAAATATCGAAGGCGATTGCAGTATTTCGACGGTCACATAACGGGCTTCGAACTGCTCGGATTTGTTCTTTGTGAACTCGGGCCAGTCGCCTGCTCCGGGAATTATGTCTTTCAGTTGCGCCATCATCTGGCAACCGTTGCACACGCCGAGCGCAAATTTGTCCTCGCGCTGGAAGAAGCCGGCAAACATTTCCTTCAGACGCTTGGTATAGAGGATTGATTTTGCCCAGCCGGAACCGGCTCCGAGAACATCGCCGTAGGAGAATCCTCCGCACGCAACAAGCCCGTCGAATTCCATGAGATCTGTTGTGCCTGAAATGAG
Organism: uncultured Victivallales bacterium; assembly: GCA_964487695.1. Lineage (GTDB taxonomy): Bacteria > Verrucomicrobiota > Kiritimatiellia > UBA8416 > CAZASC01 > CAZASC01. The sequence continues at coordinate 68,614 of CAZASC010000007.1, read as the reverse complement.
GTCCGTCATATGAACGTCAATGCACTCGAATCCCGCACGATCGAATGCGGCCGCCATTTCGACCTGACCGTTGATTCCCTGTTCACGCAGCACAGCCATTTTTGGGCGATGCGTGGAGACGTTGGCGGCTTGAATATCGCCAGGGACGTAGGTCAGTTTGAAAGACATGCCGGGATCTTTAACGTCAAGCAGGTTGTCAAATTCCTGTTTTGCGCAATCGGGGTTATCGCGCCGCGATTGCATTATGCGTGTAAGTTCAGACCATGCTCTATTCAGTGTGGAAAGTTTACTGGAGTAGAGCATCTCGCAATGCCAGATAATTACCATCCGCGCGGCTGGGGTGGTTTCTCCTATCAAATGCGAAACGCTTTCAAGCCCATGCCGGCAGAGAAGTTTGCGAACCTCGTCGAGATTGGCATCGTTAATTTGGAGGACTGCGCCAAGCTCTTCAGAAAACAGAATAGCCATGGGGTTGTCGCCCAGGGTGTCGAGGTTGACCTCGACGCCGCGATGTCCTCCAAAGGCCATTTCGGCGAGCGTAACGAACAGGCCTCCGTCGGATCGGTCGTGGTAAGCCATCAGCAGTCCTCGTTCGATCAATTCCTGAATGGCTTTGAAAAAGTTCGCGACGAGTTGCGGATCGTCCAAATCGGGCGGATGATTGCCCACCTGATTATAGACCTGCGCAAGGGCCGAACAGCCCAGTCGATTCCTGCCGCGTCCAATGTCAATGAGCAGCAAAGCGGAATGGCCCGGTTTGAGATCAGGCGTGACAGTCTTTCTCACATCCTTGACGGTTGCAAATGAGCTTGCAACAAGACTCAACGGCGCAATCATTTTCTTCCGCGTGCCATCCGATGTTTCCCAGAGCGTCCGCATAGAGAGCGAATCCTTGCCAACCGGAATGGAGATGCCGAGCTTTGGGCAAAGCTCCATGCCGACGGCACGAACCGTATCGTAAAGCAGAGCGTCTTCACCGTCCTCGCCGCAGCCGCACATCCAGTTGGCGGAGAGTCTTACATTGCCGATCACGCCGATGTTTGCGGCCGCAATGTTTGTGATTGCTTCGCCCACAGCCATGCGGCCCGACGCGGGAGCCGAGACGAGAGCGATTGGGGTTCGCTCGCCCATTGCCATTGCCTCACCCGTGTTGGACTGGTACGAGGTGGTTGTCACTGCAAGATCCGATATGGGAGTCTGGTATGGGCCAACCATCTGGTCGCGCGCAACCATGCCGGTGACGCTGCGGTCCGCGATAGTAATTAAAAAAGTCTTATTGGCGACAGCCGGCAGGCGCAGGATACGTTCGGCTGCTTCCTTCACCTTAATGGCGCGCAGATCAAGTGACGCATGCGCATCTGGAAGATGATTTACGTTTCTCAGCATGCGCGGCGACTTGCCTAGAATCACGCCGATGTCTATGTCTATCGGCTTGTTGCCGAAATGCTCATCCTCAAGCGTAAGGTGTTTGTCGTTTGTGGCGACGCCGATCACAGCGACTGGACAACGTTCCCGTTCGCACAGCTTCAGGAACCTGACCAATGATTCTGGCGCTACCGCCAGCACATACCGTTCCTGGGCTTCGCAACACCAGATTTCCATTGGACTCATGGACTTGTCTTCGTTATGAACCTTGCGCAGCCAGAACTTGCCGCCCGTTTCTGAAACAAGCTCTGGGCAGCCGTTGGAAAGTCCGCCGGCGCCAATGTCATGAATGCTCAGTATCGGGTTTTGTTTTCCAAGCGCAATGCAAGCGTCAACCACCTCCTGGCAGCGTCGCTCCATCTCGGCGTTGCCGCGCTGGACAGAGTCGAAATCGAGGTCGGCGATATTGCTGCCGGTGGCCATTGAGGATGCGGCGCCGCCGCCAAGTCCTATGCGCATCGCCGGGCCGCCTATTTGAAGGATGTGCGCTTTTGGCGGAATGTCCTTCTTGTGAACGTGAATGCGTTTTATGCTGCCCATGCCGCCGGCCACCATGATCGGCTTGTGATAACCGCGGTAACGCCCGTTGCACATGTCCTCGTAGGTCCTGAAAAGTCCGAGAAGTTGCGGACGTCCGAACTCGTTGCCAAAGCCGGATCCTCCGATAGGACCTTCGGTCATTATGGAAAGTGGAGTGGCAAGCCGGATTGGATGTTCGGCGTGGTTCTTTTCCCACGGCATGACGAAGCCGGGCACTCGAAGGTTGGAGACAAAGAACGCCGACAGGCCGGCCTTGCTCTTGCCGCCAATGCCGCAGGCGGCTTCATCCCTGATCTCCCCGCCAACTCCGGTAGCCGCGCCTGGAAAAGGGGATATGGCAGTTGGGTGATTGTGGGTTTCCACCTTCATGAGCAGATCAATTTGAGCCGGGACGTAATGGTAACGATTGCTACCATCCCTGTTCACCTCGAACCATTCGTCCTTGAAGCCTTCTACAACGGCCGAGTTGTCCTTGTATGCAACCAGCGTTCCGTGAGGAGTCGCTGTATGAGTGTTCTTGATCATGGCGAATAGCGATTTTTCCTGCTTCTCGCCGTCAATGATCCACTCGGCATTGAAAATCTTATGGCGGCAGTGCTCAGAATTCACCTGGCCGAACATCACCAGTTCGACATCTGTCGGATTCCGGCGCAAAGCCGTGTAGGTTTTGTGGAGGTAATCAATTTCCTCGTCGCTCAGCGCCAGTCCTATTTTGAAGTTGGCGTCATCCAGAGCTTTCCTGCCGACCTTCAATATGTCCACTGTGACAAATGGGGCGGGGGACATGTGTTTAAAGATGTCCGAAACATCATTGTACACGCCTTCGGTCATCTGATCGTGAAGCATGCCGAGCATGGGGCTTGCGGAATCAAGGCCAAGGACGTATTTTCTGCCCTTCTTGTCACGCACGTACAGCCTGAAATGTGTGCCGCGTTCCACACGTCGGATCGAGGTCATTCCGCAGTTGTGGAAGATGTCAGTTGCCTTTGAAGACCAGGGCGAGATCGTTCCTTTGCGGGGTGTTACAATGAATCCATCTTTTGCTTTGAATGCGCCGGTTGCATCCAGCAATTCGCAAGCTTTGTCGAGGACATCCTTGGGCGGCTTATTCTTCGAATCAATGAAGTAGACGAAAAATGCGTCAATGTCGTCAATGGGTGGCACGCTATTAACCCTGCGCAGATTGTGCAATAGCGCCGTTGTCCTGAATTTGCTGAAGACTGTTTTTCCCTGCAAAAGTACCGGCATCACGATGCTGTTCCTCTCTGAAAGAATTGCAGCTTCTTATCATCACGAAGCGCAGCGCGTCAATTCAATCTCCCTCAGCAAGTCACGCGCCACTTGCCGTGGATCGGCGGCTTGTGTAATTGCAGTGACCAGCGCAATCGTTGTTGCGCCGACGGCGACAAGGCCGGGGATATGCGATTTTTTGATTCCGCCCATCACGGTGAATGGAATTCTGACGTGTTTGGATATTCGCCTCATGCCTTCCAGACCGAGAAACTTGCCGTTCCACGACTTGGTTCTTGTAGGAAACAGTGGACCGATATTGACATACGACGCGCCAAGCTTCTGTGCTAGGACGGCTTCCTTCACTGAATGCGAGGATGCGCCGATGATCATATCCGGCGCGATCCGTTTGGCTTCGTTCACAGGAAGATCGTCCTGCCCAAGATGAACGCCATCCGCTTCGAGCGCCATTGCAACGTCAAGTCGGTCGTTGATTATCAGCAGTGCTCCTGCTTGCGCAGTCATTTTGCGAATCCGACGGCCCAGAACGAGAAGTTCGGAAAGAGGCATTTCCTTTTCGCGCAACTGGACTAGCCTCACGCCGCCTGCGAGTGCAGCCCTGACAATTTCAACCGTTGTGCGCCCGTCCGAGAGTGGCTGGGATGTGACCAAATACAGGCCTGCATTGAGAAAACGTTCCATTCGTTTGGCGTGTTTGCCGTTCATATCGGATTTCTGTCTTCGCAAGAAGATGTTTTTAACGGAATGAACAAAATCAGCGGAATTGTTCCGGTCATTCTGTTAATTCTGTGCTAAGCTGCCTTGGCCGCAGGCGAGGTCGCTTTCAATTCTTGTTATTGGGATTTTCAAGGTTCTTGATCTCGTCACGGAGTTTCGCGGCATCTTCGTAACGTTCCTCCTGCACAGCCTTGTCCTGATCGCGTTTCAACGACTCGATAGGCGACAGACTTTTCGCTGGCACGGTGACCGGTTTGTTCGATGCCTGTCCGGCGATGGCGTCTTTTACTGCCAGCTCCGATTCGTCAAACACACGCCCGGCTTCATCCATGACTTTCTCCGCAACAAAAATTGGCGCGGCACACCGCAATGCAAGGGCAATGGCGTCGCTCGGACGGCAATCCACCTCCATCTCGGTCTCGTCACGCTCAATCATGAGTTTTGCGTAATAGGTGCCTTCTTCAAGATCGCATATTTCAACTCTTTTCAGACGGCATTCAAAGAAATCGAGTATGTTCTTCAGAAGGTCGTGAGTGAGAGGGCGCGGCACCTGCATCTCGTTTATGCGGATAGCGATTGCCTGCGCCTCCGCGGGGCCGATGAAGATTAGAAGAGAACGTTTTTCGTTTGGTTCGAGGGACTTCAACACAACAACGAAGCCGACGTTCGACAACACGAGCTGGTCTACTTTGACAGAAATCATGGACATGGCTGTTCGCTTTTAAGTGGTTCCATAGCAGATTCCCTGTCAAATGTATGTCACAATTCCGATGACATTGCCACAAAAACTTTGCGGCAGTCATCTCATTGCAGCCTGATTATTGGACGACGCCCAGATCGGCTAGTCCGATGCCTTCGCGACGCAGAAGCGTGGCGTTGATCTTTGGGACATAGAACTGCGTCTCGGCCGGCAGATGCGTGGCAATTCCATCGTACGTTTTCGTGTTATGTTTCTCGAGCAACGCCTGAACGCGGGTCTCTCCGCTGTTGTAAGCGGCCAAGACCAGCGGCCAATCGTTAAACCGGTCGTGAAGACACTTCAAGTACCGTGCGGCACACGCGGCGTTCTTTTCTGGATCGAGCCGCTGGTCGAACGGCCATAGCGACAGATGGAGGCTCCTGGCGGTGTCCGGCATAATCTGGAACAGGCCGACCGCGCCGGAGGGACTGCGCGCATCGGGAGCAAACGACGATTCAACCTCGGCCATCCAAACCAGAGGCGCCGGCACCTGCTGCGCCAGGAAAATCGGTTTCAGGCGTGCGGCAAAGGCTTCTGCTCCATCCAGCGGCGCTCGGTTCTGCAGTTCTTTCCGCCACGCCTCGCGCTCCTTTTCCGCAGAAGGATTCGCGATCTTCTCTGGTGGCTGCCCTGATCTCAGGATGTACGCGGGCGGAGATGTGGCACGGAGTTTGCCGGCAACTTCAAAGTAATCCAACCGTGTTCTCAGCCATGCGCCATAAGCCTGTGTATCCTTGTGCTCTTCCAACAAGGGCACAACTACAGCTGCGGTTTGTTTGAATTTATCCATGTCCACCACATCGTTGCTTTGAAACTGGCGGAGTATGTCGTCGCAAAATTCACGTGCCTCGGGCAATTTCATGTTCTCGAGCGCATTCAGGACATCCGGATCCACATTCTCCCGTGTCCATTGCCGCCCGGCATTGATGAGATCGTCGAAAGTTGGCTGTTTCTGTTGCGCCATGCAGGTCAGCGGGACTGCACATGCCAGAAACACGATGGAGAGTAATTTCATCGGGTGTAGTGTAGCATACTTGCGGCAATGTTACAGCCGAAAAGAACAAGTATTTCTTCAGTTACTGGATGGCCTCGATGTAGCCGCGTCTGATAAGACGCGGTCCGCGCCGTATCCGGCGCAACTACGGAAAGAGACCACTCAGTAACTGAAGGATACAAGAACAACTTTCTTGTGTTAGTTGTCGGAACTAAAGTATGAATAGGTAAGGAATCACAGTATGAGCGAAACAACACAACAGATTGAAGAAATCAGGAAGCAGTGGGGAAAGAGACTGCTGATTCTGGGACATCATTATCAGCGCGCATCCGTGCTCCAGCATGCTGATGAGATTGGCGACTCGCTCGAACTTGCCCGGAAAGCCGCTGAGCACAAGGAAGCGGAGCGTATCGTTTTCTGCGGCGTCCGTTTCATGGCAGAGACTGCTGATATTCTCAGCGGACCGGAACAGACCGTCTATATGCCGGACACAGCCGCCGGTTGTCCAATGGCAAGCATGACCGACAGCGAGAGCATGATGGCTGCCTGGCAGGTACTGAAATCTGTCTACAGCGCCTGGCTGCCGGTTGTATATGTGAACAGCACCGCCGCGGTGAAAGCCTGTTGCGGGCGGCTTGGTGGCAGCGCATGCACTTCCAGCAACGCAAAGCGCGTTTTCGAGCGTACATTCGCGCAAGGTAAACGAGTCTTCTTTCTACCTGACGAACATCTCGGCGCGAATACGGCGCATGACATGCACATTTCGGATGGCGAGGTTGTCGTATATGATCCCAAACAGAAAGGTGGCGGCATTGACGAGGAAACCCTGGCCAAGTCCAGAGTAGTGGTCTGGAAGGGATTCTGCCTTGTGCACACGGCATTCACGGTGACACATGTGCGAGAGATCAGGAAAATCCATCCAAACGCGAAGATCATCGTTCACCCCGAAACGCCCGGGGAAGTGCTGCGGCTCTGCGATGCGCACGGCTCAACTTCCCAGATCATTAAGTACGTTCAGTCGACGGCCGCCGGTTCGACAATCGTGATTGGGACTGAACTCAATCTGGTCGATCGGCTTGCTGCGGAATACGCCGGCAGAGTAACAGTCAAGGCTCTTGCTCCTTCTGTCTGCGCGAACATGGCGCGTACCAACGAGGAGAACCTTTTGTCCGTGCTTGCGGGCTGGCCAGCCGCGAACGAGATTCATGTTCCTGCCGACATTGCTCCGGATGCAAGGAAGTGCCTGGAAAAAATGCTGAGAGTGTGAGCGTTCTTTCTCTGCGCCTGCTTGCCAGTCGTGCTATAATATTCAGCCATGCAATCGCAGTTCAAACTTTGCTCGCCATTCAAGCCGACGGGCGATCAGCCCGATGCGATAGACGGATTGTGTCGCGGTCTCACAGATGGCAGGCGCTTTCAGGTTCTTGAGGGTGTCACCGGTTCCGGCAAAACTTTCACCATGGCGAATGTGATCGAGCGCCTTGGCAAACCGGCAATCGTGGTCTCGCACAACAAAACGCTTGCGGCTCAACTCTACAGCGAATTGAAGACCTTTTTCCCTGAGAATGCCGTGGAATATTTCGTCAGCTACTATGACTACTACCAGCCTGAAGCGTATATCCCGCAAACCGATACCTTTATAGAGAAGGATGCGTCCATAAACAAAGAGATCGAGAG
>CAZASC010000007.1:50431-61171 GCA_964487695.1 uncultured Victivallales bacterium | reverse complement strand
ACCATCATTGATGAATCGCATGTCACAATTCCGCAGTTGCGCGGCATGTACAACGGAGATCAGGCCAGGAAAAGCGTGCTTGTCGAACATGGTTTCCGGTTGCCGTCGGCAAAAGACAATCGCCCGCTTAATTTCGAGGAATTCCGCAACAAGGTCGGGCAGATCATCTTCTCCACCGCAACGCCCGGTCCATACGAGCTGGAGGTTGCACCAAATCCGATACGTCAACTTATTCGTCCGACCGGACTTGTGGACCCGCCTGTCGAGGTTCGACCATTGACCCACCAGATTGACGACGTCATGGAAGAGATCCGCGCACACGCCGAGAGAAACGAAAGAGTCCTGGTGACGACATTGACAAAACGGACAGCCGAGGACCTCTCCGAGTATCTCAGGAGGGCCGGACTGAAGGTTGAATATTTACATTCCGACATAGACGCCATCGAGCGCGTCGACATCCTTATCAGGCTGCGTAAGGCCGAATTCGACTGCCTCGTGGGAATCAATCTCCTGCGCGAAGGACTCGATCTGCCGGAAGTGGCGCTTGTCGCAATTCTTGATGCTGACAAGGAAGGATTCCTGCGATCGCAAACCGCGCTTATCCAGGTTGCAGGGCGTACAGCACGGCACGTGAATGGCAAAGTGATCTTGTACGCCGACACGATTACCAACTCAATGCGTGGAATGATGGAGATCACAGAGAAGAGACGCCTGCTCCAACTCGACTACAATAAGCTGCATAACATTACGCCGCGCAGCATACAGAAAAGCATTCAGGATGGGCTGGTCATCAGGAAGGAAGGCGAGGAGCTTGACCGGAACGTTGTGCGCGAATCAGGCGTCGGATACGATGTGTACAAGGCCATTGACGAGATCGAACGCGAGATGCTTGAAGCATCCGGGGCGCTGGAATTCGAGCGCGCCGCCGCATTGCGGGATGAATTGATGGAACTGAAAAGAGGAGTTGGAGACGAAGTGCGGAAATCGGCTAATGCGAAGAAGAAGCCAGCAAAACTCTATAGAATATCACGGTGACATCATCGATTCATAAGACCAATGTTACGATCAAACCGCGGTTTCTTGTGCTGCGCGGCGGCTCGGTTGGCGACTTTATTCTGACGCTGCCAGCTCTGGCCGCTCTTCGCAGGCAATGGCCTGACGCTTACATCGAACTGACCGGCTATCCGCATATTGCAGAACTGGCCGTGGCAGGCGGACTTGTCGACAAAGTTGTTTCTCTGGAAAGCGCCAACATTGCCCGTTATTTTGCTTTTGATGCCGTGATTGAAGAGAGTCAAGCGTGTTACATCAAATCCTTCGATCTAATCATATCGTACCTTTACGATCCGGGCGGCACGGTTAAGGAAAACATGCTTAAAGCAGGTGCACGCCAGGTCATTTATGGTTCTCCCATGATTGCCGCCGGGCACGCAATTGACATTCTCATGAAGCCTCTTGAGACATTGGCGATATACCCTGAAGGTACGGAATTCTCCCGGCTCACACTGGTCGGCATGCATAGAGAGAAGGGAGTGGTTCGACGCAAAAGAGTTGGGGAGAAGGTTGTGGCGATTCACCCCGGCAGCGGTAGTTCGAAAAAAAACTGGCCTCTCGTCAGTTTCATCCAACTGGCCGAACGGTTGCGAGCAGAATACGGATGCACGCCGGTGTTCACATTGGGTGAAGCGGATGGGGAAATAGCAGTCGAGCTTGACCGAATAAGATGCGATATTCCGATCGTATCCTCATTGCCTCTCATCGAACTGGCCGAATTTCTTTCGGCGTGTGTTGGATATGTCGGCAACGATTCCGGAATCACGCATCTCGCCGCTTCTCTGGGTCTCCCTGTGGTTGCCGTGTTCGGTCCGACCGACCCTGAAATATGGGCGCCGAGAGGACCGAACATAAAGGTCATTCAAGCCAATGGGTCAGGCTTGGACGACCTGCGCAGGATATCCGTTGCCGAGGTTTGTCAGAGTGTGAGTTTTGGCTGAACATGTCTCATCTGCTGGCTGCTGGAACGGCTTGCGCAAAATCGCCGTCTTTGGCAGATTGTGTACTTTATGACGATGCGACCGACAATTCATTCCGCACGCAGGCGACCGCCGACGAAGCGGGAACTCAGGGCCCAGACGGCGGAACGTAATCCGCGGAAGGATATTGTCCGTCTGGATACCCATTCGATTCGGAGCAAAGCGCTCAAAGAGCACCGCAAGGCGGAACGAAGTCTCGATCAGCTCAAGAACCAACTCAAACGCTACCACGAGGAGGATGTTCCCGGATTCAGGACATGGATGCATCGTGCCTTCGGACGGCAACTGACCGAACAGCGCGAATTGATCCTACGACTGGAAGAGAAACGGCAACTGCTGATGGAAGTGGATGACTACGCTTTGCGCTGCGATGTGTCGGACGTTGAAGCGTACAAGAAGATAATCTGGCGGCGATCGCATCCGGAAGAAGCCGAGGCGGAAGATCGACGTCTCGCCGAGGAAGAACGGAAAATGTTTGGCGAAGACGAAGAAGATGACAGCGATTTGGAAGCGGATCTGATGGCGGATTTCGAAGATGAGGAATTCGATATTCCAGAAAACGAGAGGGAAAGCTTCAGCGACTTTTACGAGACAATGACAGGTAAGCGTCCGCCATCGAGCGCATTCCGTGGATCCGGGGGCGCATCCGGTCACGACGAGAAGGATGCCAAAGATATTAAGGCTTTGTACCGCACCATTGTCCGCCGTCTGCATCCTGACTGCAACAGGCAGATGACGGACGCCATGAAAGAGCTTTGGCACGAGACGCAGGACGCCTACCAGCGACATGACATCAACGCGCTGTACGCCGTCCTTGCCCGCTGTGAAAGTGGCGACACCGGTCTCGGCAGGCATAGTGCGGTGTCCTTGATTCGTCGCTTGACGCAGCAGCTCATGAAAGCGATCCGCTCGGCAAGGCGTGACCTCGGCAAGGCAAAACGTGATACGGCCTGGAATTACAGGGACAGGGAGCGCGAACCGGGTTTTGGAAGGCAGATCAAGTTTGATTTGGACGACATGACACGAACGCTAAAAAGGGAACTCGATATTCTCGCTTCCGCAGTATCCGACCTTGAATGGCGGGCAAGGAAGGCGCGGGATACGTCGCGCCCCCACGCCCAGCGAAGGAATGGCAGCCGCCTCAAGCAGAACGAATTCGATCTGCCATTTTAATCTGGTTTCCGGTCTTGACCCATGAGCGTCGGTGTGGTTCTGTATGCTCAGTTGTGTTGGATAATTATTGGCTATAGGAGGAGTATTCATGAAGAAAGTGTTAATCGGTGTTTCGACCGCAGTGTTGATAGCTTCGATGTCGGGTATCGCATCAGCCCAGATGGGGGCAAGTCCCACTTCGGCTGCTATGGAGAGACTTGGAAAGATACTATCTCAGCAGTCGCTCACTGCGAGAGTCGTTGTTATTCCTCCAGCAGGAAGCGACACCAAAATGCCGCAGGTTGAAGTGCTTATGACCATGAGCAAGGGAAAACAACGCGTCGAGATGGACATGAGCAAGATGATGGGCGCGGCGGCAGCGGGGAAAGGCGGAATGCCTCCCGGAATGGGAAAAATGGTGACAATCACGAGACCGGACAAGAAGTTGATCTACCAGATAATGCCTGATCTCAACGCTTACTGCGAAATGCCAATACCAGAGGCTTCCGCCGCGACAAGCGGCGAAGCTCCAAAGATTGAGCGCAAGGACGAGGGATCCGAAATGGTGGACAAATACAAGTGCGAGAAAGTCCTGGTTACAGTCACCACGAAGGATGGAACGAAGACTGAAGCGATGACGTGGGAAGCCAAGGAATTCGGTGGTCTGCCAATAAAAATAGAGACGGAAACGCCCAAGGGCAAGGTGACGATGCTGTTGAAGGACATCAAAACCGACACGCCTGACGCATCGTTGTTCGAGCCGCCGGCCGGTGCGACAAAACACGCGTCAATGCAGGAAATGATGATGAGCGTGATGATGCAGAACATGCCGCATTAATCGGCTGTATAAATTTATTGGCAATCGTAGAGATAAAGTGATAAATTTAAGTGTAGTAGTCTTCAGGGCAGGGTGACTTGTGGTATTTGTGTTGCCACGGGAATTCCCGACCGGCGGTTAAAGCCCGCGACTCCGTTGCTGCGTTGAAAAGACAAGCGGCGGACTGATACGGTGAAATGCCGTAGCCGACAGTAAAGTCTGGATGGGAGAAGATCGCACGCTGCAATTGTGCGTTCCGCCCGGGAATCTTCTCCCGGGCTTTTTCGTTTCTGGGGTTGGCATAGGGAGTGATGGGTTGCTGGATTGTTGGAGAATATCCAAAAATCAACACTCAGTAATTAAGTACAGAGGTGGACTCAGATGTTTGATCTAGTTGAAAAAGCGATTGAGGCGATACGCGATGGCGAACTCGTGGTTGTGACGGACGACGAGAACCGGGAGAACGAGGGCGATATCATCGTGGCGGCAGAAAAGGTCACCGATGAAGCCATCAACTTCATGGCCAGGAACGGGCGCGGATTGATTTGTGTGGCGATGACTAGCGACAGATTCGAAAAACTCGACATTTCCAAAATGGCGACACGCGGAAGCGGCGACATGTTCAGGACAGCTTTCATGGAATCAGTTGACGCTGCAAAAGGAGTGACCACTGGAATCAGCGCGCATGATCGCGCACAGACAGTAAGGGTGTTGATTGACGACGTGAGCCTTCCATCTGATCTGATCAGTCCGGGCCACACTTTCCCGCTTCAGGCACGGGAAGGCGGCGTTCTTAAGAGAGCGGGCCATACCGAGGCTGCGGTTGACCTGGCCAGATTGGCCGGGCTCAAACCCGCCGGCGTTATTTGCGAAATATTGCGTGAAGACGGGCAGATGGCGCGTCTACCTGAGTTACGCGAGTTTTCGATTAAGCATGGCTTGAAACTGATCTCTGTTGCAGATCTAATTGCCTATCGCAGAAAGAACGAGATGCTTGTTGAGTTTGTCAGAACGGTTGATATGCCAACCCGCTTCGGAAAGTTTCAACTGAAACTATACAAGTCCATTCTCGATGGCGAACATCATATTGCGCTGACGATGGGCAAATGGAAAGAGAGCGATCCGGTTTTGACCAGGGTCCACAGCGAATGCCTCACGGGTGACGTGTTTGGATCCCTGCGCTGCGATTGTGGCACGCAACTTCAGCGCGCGTTGCAGATGGTTGCCGACGTTGGAACAGGCGTAATCCTCTACATGCGACAGGAGGGCAGGGGAATCGGGCTCGCGAACAAGATACACGCCTACGAGTTGCAGGAAAAAGGTCTGGATACCGTCGAGGCAAACGAACGGCTTGGTTTTGAAGCTGATTTGCGGGATTACGGCGTAGGGGCACAGATATTGTGCGATCTTGGTCTGCAACGGATACGCCTCATCACGAACAATCCGAGAAAGATAGTCGGACTTGAGGGCTACGGCCTGGAGATAGTCGAACGAATCCCGATTATTTGTCCGGCAAACGAACACAGCGCAAGATACTTGAAGACGAAGAAAGAAAAACTGGGGCATATTCTGTAGCACAGCAGGAAATCAACAACAAAATGGGAGGCGAGATAAGATAAAATGAGCATAAAGGAAGTATCGGGAAAATTGTCGGCGGCGGGACTGGCGTTCGGAATCGTGGTCAGCAGGTTCAACGATTTTCTCACCAGGCAGCTGCTCGGTGGGGCTGTTGATTGCATAGTGCGGCATGGAGGCTCGGAGGAGGATATCACGGTCGTATGGGTGCCAGGTGCGAATGAGATTCCGCTGGTGACACAGAAATTGGCCGATCTGAAAAAGTACGACGCGCTGATTGGGCTTGGGGCTGTCGTTCAAGGCGCAACACCGCATGCCGATCTCATAAACAGCCAGGTCTCGCGGTCGTTGGCCAAGGTGGCGATGGATTCAGGCGTTCCGGTCGTCAATGGTGTAGTATGCGCGCAGAATCTGGAGCAGGCAATAGAACGTTCCGGCACAAAAGCCGGCAACAAGGGTTGGAATGCGGCTCTTTCGGCGATTGAGATGGCCAATCTCTATGTGGAAATCGGCGGCCAGAAGGCTAACAAGAACCGATAATTTGTGAATTTGAAACGGTGGGAAGACGATGCCTATCAGAAGACATGCCAGGGAATGCGCGGTTCAGCTTTTGTTCCAGTTGGATCTCAATCCAAGCGATAAGCTCGACGCTGTGTTCAAGATGTTCTGGACGCTCAACGACAAGGGGACAGATCCTCAGGTACGTAAATTCACGGAACAATTGACCCGCGGCGTACAGGAGCACAGGGCCGAGATCGACGCCACGATAAAGAAATGCGCCGATAACTGGGACATCAAGAGGATGGGAGTTATCGAGCGCAATGTGATGCGCATGACCATTTACGAAATGCTGCATTGCCCCGATATTCCTCCGGCAGTCTCGATAAATGAAGCCGTGGATATAGCGAAGTTTTTCGGCAGCGCCGGGTCAGGGAAGTTTGTGAACGGCGTTCTCGATAGAATACGTAAAGACCTGAACAAGTTGTCTCGAAATAATGCGTCCTCCGTTGTAAAAGCGGAACAGCGAACCGTCCATCCCGCGGGAAAACACGACCAGCGGGGCTAGAAACATGACACGACCGGCAGATGATGAATTCTGGATGAGAAAGACCCTGTCTCTAGCGCGCAAGGGGGGTGGGCTGACGAGGCCAAATCCGCCTGTCGGAGCGCTGGTAGTAAAAAACGGACGAGAGCAAGGGAGCGGCTTTCACACAAGAGCTGGCGGCCCGCACGCTGAGGTAATTGCACTCGCGGCCGCTGGGGCTGCAGCGAAAGGCGCAACGCTGTATGTCACACTGGAACCGTGCAGTACCATCGGACGAACGCCGCCCTGTACAGACCTGATAGTACAAAGCGGTGTCTCGCGGGTCGTTCTAGCTGTTCGGGATCCAAATCCGAAGCACGACGGACGCGGAATCGCAATTCTCAAGAAGTCCGGCGTTTCCGTTTCTGAAGGAGTATGCAAGGTGGAGGGTGACGAGTTGATCGCACCATTTGCCAAATGGATCGTCACTGGCAGACCATATCTGACGTTAAAGCTTGGAATGTCGCTTGACGGCAGAATCGCCGACCACGCCGGAAGATCAAAATGGATTACATGCGAGAGTTCGAGAAAAATTGTGCAAGATATTCGTTGCGGGGCTGACGCCGTCCTTGTCGGAAGCAATACGGCATGCGCAGACGATCCATCGCTTCTTTGCGAACGCCGCAAGGACAACAATCTTCTCAGAATTGTTGTAGACTCATCGGGCAAGTTACCACCAACTGCGCGATTGCTGAATGACGCGCATAGTTCACGGACGATCGTTGCCACAACCAGGCTCTGTTCAGGCAAGAGACAGAAGCTGTATCGGTCAAAAGGGGTTGAAGTGATGGAGCTGCCAATGATCAATGGGCACGTTTCCCTTGATGCGTTGAGCAGGGCGCTGGGGAAGCTGGGATTGCTCCATGTGATTTGCGAAGGTGGCGGGGAACTGGCATACACTCTCGTAAAAGCGGGGCTGGTTGATGAATACGTTTTCTTTGTAGCGCCCCGGATCATAGGCGGGCTGACATCTTTTCCGGCTGTTGCAGGGAAAGGGTGGCTGCTGCGTGCTGCACCGAAGTTGCAATTTATTTCACACACGAGCGTGGGCGCAGATATTATGATTAAAGCAGTACCGGAGAAATAGCTCATGTTTACCGGGATTATCGAAAAAGTCGGACGGCTGGTCGAATGGAACAGTACCGAGGGCGGCGTTTCGCTTGCGGTCAGTCACGATCCATGGGATGTTCCACTGGCAAAAGGCGAAAGCGTCGCGGTCCAAGGCGTTTGCCTGACGGTTTCGTCAATCAGGCATGATGAATTTGTTTGCGACGTTCTCGATGAAACCATTGCGAGAAGCAATCTGAGATCCAAGTCTGGTGGGGCGCATCTCAATCTGGAGCGGGCTTTGCGCGTCGGAGATCGCCTCGGCGGCCACATAGTTTCTGGCCACGTGGACGGCACCGGAACGATCAAATCAATAAGGCGCGCCGGTAGGGATCGGGTGCTGAGAATCGAATGCGATGCATCATTGATGCGCGGTATTATCGAAAAAGGTTCCATTGCCTGCGATGGCGCAAGTCTTACAGTGAGCGCCATCGACTCGTCATGGTTCGAGATAAACATAATACCTTTCACCTTGGAACAGACCGGCATGGCTAAATTGAAACAGGGCGATACGGTAAACATTGAAACTGACGTTTTGGGGAAATATGTGCGTCGTTATCTACATCCAGGGCGGCTTGAAGGACAACCGGATGGAACCGTCTCAATGGATAGTCTGCGACAGGCGGGATTTGTCTGAATATGGCGATGAATCAACTTATATTGAAGCGGCATTGACACAACGGCACTATATCGGATAGTGTCACGCGACTCTAAACCATCAACGTCGGAGGATCTTTCGTAAGTGAGTGTCATCGAGAGACTATTAGTCGTTCAGGAGCATGACTGCCGGATCCGTGAAATGGAAAAGGAATTGCGCGATATACCTGAGCGCAAGAAAATAGAGCAAAGCCGGCTCGGCGAGCACAACAAGGCTTTGGCAGAAGCAGAGCAAGCGCTACAAGCAACGCAATCCGATATAAAGAAATTGGAGCTTGAAGCCCAGTCTCTGCATGGAAAAATTTCCACGCTGCGTCAGCAGCAGTCAGCGCTCAAGACCAACAAAGAATTTAAGACGATGGATGAGGAGATAAGAGGCGTCGAACATCAGATAGCCGGACTTGAAGACAAAGAGCTTGTGCTGATGGAGGAATTGGAGAAAGCCAAAGCTGAAGTCCAGGTGCGGAAGAACGCATTGGCAGAGGAAGACGCTTCAGTGCAGGTGGATTCCAAAACGCTTGACGAACGCACATCGGCAATTCAAGCGAAGATAAACGCGATCAAGACACTGCGCGATCCAGCCGCAAAGGACATTCCGAAAGAATGGATGACGGCTTACCAGAGGATATTCTCGCGCAAGGACAAAGCCCTCGTCTCGCTCGATGACGGTGTGTGTGGTGGCTGCCACATGAAACTGCCGCCGGCAATCCTGCATGACACCAGAAAACCGGACATGATGGTTACTTGCAGTTATTGCGGCAGAATGCTATTCTGGATGTCGGGTAAGGGATGATCGGTCGCCCCGAAACGTTCGCGTTTTCGGGGAGGAAAGTCCGGACTCCACAGGGTGGAGCGTCCCTGCGTAGTGCGGGGAGGTCTTCCGGTAAAGCGGAAGAGACGGAAAGTGCCACAGAGAATATACCGTTTCGATGCACGAGAGTGTGTTGGAATAAGGGTGAAAAGGTAGTGTAAGAGACTACCGGGCCTACCAGTAATGGAAGCCGCATGGCAAACCCCGCTCGGAGCAAGATCAAATAGGAGACTGTCGGAGGCGACCCGCCTCAGCTTGTGCCGGTCCTGAAAAGGGCAGGGTGCTTGGCAGTTTCGGGTAGATCGCATTAGATGAATGACCGATCCCGCTTTGCGGGAAACAGAATCCGGCTTATGTCCCTTACCCCTAGATATGAGAACTGGCTGTTTCGCTGTACATGGCTTGCTGTGTGGTTGGTTGTACTTGAAGGGTTTCTCCTTCTCCATAGCTACCTCGCCATGCCGAGGGTGCCCAGTTCTGAACACAACAATCCGGTGGTCAACGCATGGCGTGACGCCGGTTCGCTTTTGGCCCGCGACTGGTCCGTGTTTCAGAAATGCGACACTGCAGGGGTTGGCTCAAGCTCTCTAACACTTAAGCGGTTCAGGCTGGTCGGAACTTTCTTCGTTTACGAACAGGGATCTCAGGATACCAGAAAAGCAGTCTTGGACGATCTAAAGGACAAGACGCAACGCATTGTCAGCGAGAGCGAGGATCTGGGCGGAGTGACGGTTGCCAAGATACTACGGGACAGCGTGACTCTCCGTTCAAGCGATGGTCAGGAAGAGGAATTGCTTCTCGGGTTTTCGGGCGCCGAGAATGCGGCGACTGCGAGCCAGAGTGGACAGATCATCGCGGATGGCAAAAGCACAAGCAACAAGCTTGGAGCCAGACAGGTTGGAGAAAGCAGCTGGATTGTCAGTCGGAAAGTGCTGCTCGACTATTACCAGGAGTTGCGGGATGAACCGCAACGGCTGGTTAACGTCTTTGACTCGCTCAAGCCCCTGTACGATACCAGTGATAAACACAGAATCACCGGGTATAAGCTGGGTATCGAAGGCGAATCGGACTTCTTCGCTGCTGCAGGACTAAAGGAAGGAGACGTTGTTCGCAAAGTCAACGACGCTCCCATGACAAACCGGCAGCAGGCTGAACGTTTCATAGGCGATTTTGTGAACGATAAGGCGAATGCATTCGTTCTTGAGGTCGAACGTGACGGAGTCACGCAGAAGCTTGTCTATCAGACCAGATAGGGCTCGGACGCCTGGAAGTTATCATAGTGGCACTTGACGCTCCACACACACAGAATACCCCACGTATAGTGGATATTAGACCATATGAGTAGACATAAGATATATTATGCGACGTAGTATGTTGCGAAACTCGAATTCAGCAACTGGTGTTTTTCCTGGTATAAACAAGCCCCAACATCCTCACAGAATTAACCCTGATGCATCTTGTATCGCCGCTTCAGCGTATTACGTTCCCGCGCGCATCCAGCGCG
>CAZASC010000007.1:0-50331 GCA_964487695.1 uncultured Victivallales bacterium | reverse complement strand
CGCGCGCATCCAGCGCGAGCATTCAGCCGGGTTTGGTTCTCTCTTCAGTTGAAAAACATCCGCCCTCACGGAGGGCGGCTACAGAATACACGAGATGCCCGGCTTATGCTCTGGCCCCGAACGTTCTGGGCCGGCATCCTGGGGTCATTCATCGGAAACCAAAATCCCCATAATCCCACAGAAGACGCCGAACAGCATTGACTCATGGACGATGATGCGATAGCAATTCTTGAAGGTTAAGCTCGTCATAAGATGTCTCAAATGTGCTATGTGGGAGAAAATATGACAAACAAACAGAGTCTAAGTATTGTTCTCGGAATTCTCTTTGTATGCAGTGCGGCGCAGGCCGATACTCTCATGTTTTGGGGCTCTAATACGCCAATGACAACGGGTGGTCCCGGAGTCGATATTACGGATAGATTCGGCACCGCTATTCCAATAACATCCACATGGGCTGCCGAGATCGTGACACTTGCAGGAACAGTGCTGTACACTGCGACTTCGGATGGTCAGTGGGCTGCTACAGGGTATACGGGTCAGTTTTTCGATCCAATTGACGCTCCGGATTCATGGATTGGAGATTCGGTGCGCACAATAGTGTATGACAACTCAAATCCAGCATCGGCGAATTTTGAAGCCATCAGTGGCACGACTACTCTTAACTGGGTCACATCTCCGGAGACACCATCTGTGAATTACAACATCGGCACGATTAATGCGCAGGCATGGCCAGTAATTCCAGAGCCTGGAACACTGGCGCTGCTTGGTCTTGGTATTGGCACGATTGTCGGCAGCAGGCGCATGATGAAGAAATATGGTGGCAATGGCTAATCTATCCTGCCAAACCGCTTCCAGAATGGCCAGTACACCATAACAGCCGACCCCACAAGATTGGATTGTGGAACGGCACCCCAGTAGCGGCCATCCTTGCTGTTTCCTGTGTTGTCGCCGAAAGCGAGATACTGGCGATCACCGAGCTTTATGAAATCATTCGTCGTCTTAAGAATACCGGAATCCATTCCGATGGATTCCACGAGTTGGTAGCCGCTGGGATAACCTGGCACATGTCTGTTGACGACTCGCGCAATGGAAGCGGGTGTCATGACGGGCCTGCCATCAGCCACGAGGTAAGGCGGATCGATTGATATAGTCTCGCCGGGCAACCCCACAAGCCGCTTTATATAGTGTGTGCTTTCTGTCACACCGGGGATGTTGATATTGTCGGTGCTGAAGACGATGACATCACCCCTCCTCGGCCGCCGGAAATTCCATGATATTTTGTCAACAAAAACATGGTCACCAGCACTGACAACCGCCGAGTACAATATATCGCCTTTATTGACATACTCGCCGGGCCGAAATCTGAGGCGCGCGTATGCATCTCTCGGAACCCTATGACGGACATCTCCAATGTAGAAACACACAACCGTCGGATCGTCAGGATCGGCATAAAATCCGGGATTGAAACGGCCGGAGTTCATAGCTTTTATCTCGGTATACCAATCGCCGGTAACAAACCACTTCACCAGCTTCAATGGAATTCTATCCATGATCGTTGGTTCTGATATCGCGAAAGAATGTATACCGTACAGGGTTGGCTCCATGGAACCTGTTGGTATCTTGAATGGCTGGACAAGATAGGACCTGAATGCCATTGCGACTGCAACTGCCACAACGATTATTTCGATATTTTCTCGAAGCCCCTGATGGGAATACGTCGGCGACAACTTGGTTAAACAGGCATACAACTTGTCGCCGCTCTTTTCGACTGCGCTCCAGTTCCGGGCGTCGAGGGCTGTCCTCACTTCGGCCTCAGCGTCAGAAAGCATCTTTAGGTCCGCTTGTTTCATCAGATCCTCACGCATGCAGCGGAGATGATACGCCTGACGCAAAACGTGAATGGCCGACTTTCTGATTTGTCTGTTCTTGAAGAAGTTCATTGGGGTCCTGTCTAGTCGCTGGTTTTCAGCACGGAAATGAAAGCTTTCTGTGGCACGTTGACAGTGCCGAATTGCTTCATCCGCTTCTTTCCCTCTTTTTGCTTCTCCAGGACTTTACGCTTTCTGGTTATATCCCCGCCATACAATTTGGCCGTGACATCCTTCCTGAACGGGCGAATTGTCTCGCGAGCTATGATGTGCTTGTTGATTGCCGCCTGAACAGGAACTGCAAACTGGTGCGGAGGAATAGTCTCCATGAGTGCCTTGCACATGTGTCTGCCCCGCGATTCAGCCTTTGATCTGTGAACCATGGAGCAGAATGCGTCAATGACTTCAGCGTTCAAAAGAATGTCCAGCTTGACGATATCGCTTGCCTGATACCCAGCGTATTCGTAATCCATGGACGCATAACCACGACTTACGCTTTTGAGGCTGTCGTGAAAGTCGGTGAGTATCTCGATCAGCGGCATCGAACAAGTCAACATCACCCGCTTCGTGTCTATCGAATCCGTCTGAGTCACTTCCCCTCGCCGGTCTCTAACTAGTTTCATGACGTCCGCGATATTCTCGTTGAGGCAAATGACCAGAGCGCGAATCATCGGCTCTTCGATACGGTCAATCAACGTCAGGTCAGGCAGGTTGACGGGATTATCCATATCCAGCACCTGACCGTTTCTCAGATACACCTTGAACACCACCGATGCATGAGTGCCGATTATATCCATGCCGAACTCACGTCGCAGGCGTTCCTGCACAACTTCCATGTGCAGAAGCCCGAGAAAACCGCACCTGAACCCGAATCCCAGCGCGGCAGAGTTTTCCGGGTGATACGTGAATGCCGAATCGTTCAGGCTTAGCTTCTCCAGGCTCTGACGGAACTTCTCATAATCGTCGGTGCTCACGGGATAGAGCCCGCAGAAGACCATCGGTCTGATTTCTTTAAAACCTGGCAACAGCTCTGACGCAGGATCGTTTGCAATGGTCACCGTGTCGCCAATCTTTATCTCGGCTGGATTCTTTATCGTTCCAACAAGGTATCCCACCTGGCCGGCGCTGAGGACCTTTACGGGCACGGGTTTTGGCGAGAATACACCGACTTCTTTCAATTGGGTCTCAATTCCAGTGACCATCAGTCTGACCTTGTCGCCGGCTTTTAACTCGCCGTCCACAATTCTCACGTAGGTCACAACGCCGCGAAATGTATCGTAGACCGAATCGAAGACCAGAGCCCGTGTCCTCTTGTCCTTGGCATCGGTGTGGGGCGGCGGGATGGATTTCACAATCGCTTCGAGAACAGCGTCCACCCCCACCCCGGTCTTGGCGCTGATTCGGAGTTTGTCATCAGTAGAAATCGCCAGTATTTCTTCAATCTGCCTGGCGGTTCCTTCGACATCAGCATTTGGCAGATCGACCTTGTTTATGACGGGAATGATCTCCATGCGGCGATCAGAGGCAAGGTAAGCGTTTGCCACAGTCTGCGCCTCGACTCCCTGGCAGGCATCAACAACGAGAAGCGCGCCTTCGCACGCAGCGAGACTTCTAGACACTTCATACGTGAAATCAACGTGGCCGGGGGTGTCAATCAGATTAAACTCATACGTCTTCCCATCTTTGGCCGTATAGCTCATTGTCACAGGATGACACTTGATGGTAATGCCGCGTTCACGCTCCAAGTCCATGTCATCAAGGACCTGATTCCTGAAATTCCGATCCTCGATCGTATGTGTCAATTGAAGCAAGCGATCAGCCAGTGTTGATTTACCGTGGTCTATGTGTGCTATTATACAGAAGTTACGTATATGATCTATTGATGGCATTTTATGGGTATTTCCTACTTGGTAACCAGCGATTCTGTCGCGTTCCGGCGCATAAGATCAATTTCGGCGGTCATATCGGCAGCTCCGTACAGCGAAGATCCTGCAACAAATGCATTAGCTCCATGGCTGGCGCAATCCGTGACAGTGTGAACGTCAATTCCGCCATCAACAAGGATATCCAGATCGGCCATTCCATTGGAGTTGGCATAATTCCGCACCGCCCGTATTTTGGGTAGAACTTCCCTGATGAATTCCTGCCCGCCGAAGCCTGGATGCACCGTCATGCAAAGCACCTCATCGGCATGACCTATGACTGGAAAGATCGCACCTACCGGTGTTTCCGGATTCAACGTTATTCCGGGGCGTGCGCCAAGCTCACGAATTGTGTCCAGGGTCTTTGCCACGTCGCATCCCGATTCAATGTGAATAAAGAGAGAATCTGCGCCGGCTTCCACGAATTTCTCAACATACCTGTCTGGATCAGTAATCATCAGATGGACACTAAGAGGTATTTTAACGCTGCGATGCGCCATTTCGACAACTGCGGAGCCCATGCTGATATTAGGTACAAAATGCCCGTCCATCACATCAATGTGCAGTGCATCGCCTCCCGAACTTTCGGCTTTACGGGCACCGGCCTCCAGATTGCCGAAATCGGCAGCTAACAATGAGGGTAATATTTGGATACGCATGTCGGCACAATATGACACATCAATATATGACATTCCAGAGAAAAAGGCCTTTTGCCAAAGCAGTCGGCACACGCGCTGTCCTGGTACGTGATGAAATGATGGCATTAACTTCATTCGAAGAAACAGCGCCCTCCCCCACCCTTATGAGAAATCCGGCGAGGCTTCGCACCATCTTGTACAGAAATCCGCTGCTCCTGGCGATTATCACAACCTCGGCGCCGTGCTTCGTGATTTTAAGCGACAAATGCCTTACGGTGCTTTCCACAATGCGGCGCGGATTTGCCGCAAACGACACGAAATCGTGTTCCCCGTCCAAAAGCGCGGCGGCTTCCCTCATGGCGGCAATATTCAATTTAGGTCGCACGTGTAGTCTGTGTTGCCGCAATTCCGGCGGTATTATCTCGGAATTCCATATAAAATAACGATATTCCTTTAGCTTCACGTCCTTGCGTGCGTGAAATTCCGGCTTCGCCCTTTGAGCCTTGAAAATCCGGATGTCTTCCGGCAAGACGCTGTTCAAGGCCTTGCGCAAGGCTTTCGCGGGGAAATTCGATTCCAAATCGAAATGAGCCACCTGCCCTCTGGCATGCACTCCCTGGTCGGTACGTCCGCTCCCATGAACGGTAACGTGCTCGGTTGTAATTTTATGAATCGCCTTCTGCAGCTTTTCCTGGATTGTTACGCCGTTGGGCTGTATCTGCCAGCCGACATAGTTGGTGCCATCGTAAGCGACAACGATCATGTAACGATTCATGTTTTATCAGCCATGCCAGCCTGGCATATCGCGGATAATGGTGTCGGACGCTTTCGACGTCCTCTCCGATTCCGGATAATCGAGTGTGTAGTGCAGGCCACGGCTTTCCTTGCGCATCAGGGCAGAACGCACGATCAACTCCGCGACTGCCGCGATGTTGCGAAGTTCGAGGATGTCGGCCGTGACGAGATAATCCAGATAGTATTGCCGGATTTCCATCTGCAGGTTGTGAATTCTGCGAGCCGCGCGTTCGAGGCGCTTGTCACTACGGACAATGCCAACATAATCCCACATACAGGTCCGCACTTCATTCCAGTTGTGTTCAAGCACGATTGCTTCGTCGCTGGGCACGGCCTCGCCGATTTCCCAGTCCGGTATCTTCGCCTTTGAATACGCCTCTGCCTTAGGCATGGATGCCAGCCTCTCCGACATCTTGTGAGAACAGACCAGCGCTTCCAACAACGAATTGCTCGCCAGACGATTTGCGCCGTGCAAACCGGTGCAGGCGACTTCCCCACACGCGAAAAGTCCTGGCATTGCGGTGCTGCCGTCCGTACCGGCTTCCACGCCACCGCAGAAATAGTGCGCCGCCGGCACGACGGGTATCAGATCCTTTGCCATGTCTATGCCGAACTTTAGACAGCATTCATAGATATTTGGGAACCTCTTCTTCAGAAACTCAGCCGGCTGGTTACGGATGTCCAGATACACGCACGGCGCACCCGTGATCTTCATCTCGTTATCAACAGCCCTGGCCACAATGTCGCGCGGTGCAAGCGATGCGCGCGAATCATATTTCTCCATGAACGGTTTTCCCTCTGCGTCAACCAGAACTGCACCTTCGCCTCGCACAGCCTCGCTTATCAGGAATGACTTGGCTTCGGGATGAAACAGGATCGTCGGATGAAACTGGATAAACTCCATGTTTTTGATCGGCACTCCTGCGCGCCAGGCCAGCGCAAAGCCATCGCCGGTGGCGATGTCGGGATTGCTTGTATACAGATAAACCTTTCCGCCGCCACCGGTTGCCAGAATGACGTATGGCGCGCGTACCACAAGAATCTCACCCGTGCTCCTATCCAGAACATATGCGCCGCGACATCGATTCCCATCTGAAGCTTTAGACTCGCTCACTTCTTCGCCGGCCTCGTGGTTCAGCCAACCCGTGGTTATAAGATCAATGACCATCCAATGCTCGGAGATTCTGAGATTCGGCTGCTGTTGCGCCTTCTCAAGAAGGATTTCTTCGATCTTCCTGCCGGTGATGTCGCCTGCATGCAACACCCGTCTTTTGGAATGGCCGCCTTCCTTGCCGAGATCGTAGCCGGAGCCTGGCACACCATCTTTCTCAGCGAACACGAGCCCCATCCGCTCCAATTCCGCTATTCTGTCGGGCCCGGCGCTGACTATCTCCCTGACAACCTTTTCGTTGCACAAGCCAGCTCCAGCTATGAGCGTGTCATGGACATGCTGCTCAAAACTATCGTCAGTGGTCATCACGCACGCGATCCCGCCCTGCGCGTTGTTCGTGCTGCTGTCGGCTCGGTCCTTCTTTGTCGCAATGATAACTTTCCCGTGCTTGGAAAGATGAATCGCCGACATCAAGCCGGCGATTCCGCTCCCAACAATAAAATAATCGCAATCAAGAATTCTCATACACTCACATTGGATTGTTCCCGGACTGGGCAAAGTTCGTCTTATCGAGATAGTTTTGCAGGATGATTTGAGCTGAAATCATGTCCCTGACTTTTTTCCGCTTTTCGCGGCTCATGTCGCCTTCAAGCAGGGACCGTTCCGCCATGCTCGTGCTCAGGCGTTCATCCCATTTCTCAACTGGCAACTCCGTCAGTTCGGCCAATTTTTCCACAAACCTGCCCACCTTCTCCGCCATTGGCCCCATTGTGCCGTTCATGTTGATGGGAAGTCCAACCACAATCATCTCCGTATCCGTTTCCTCGCAGACTCTTTTGATTTCATCAAGCAGCTTTTTTTCGCTTGTGACATCGATAACATAGTACGGCATGGCAATGATTCCATCCGGATCGCTTACCGCGACACCAACCCTTTTCTCGCCATAATCGAGTCCCATTATCTTCACAAAACGTCTCCATGCCTGCCGCTTTTCGCGAGTTGCTGCACCATCTTCTTCACGTCCTGCGCCCGTTCCTTTGTGCAAACGAGCGTGGCATTTTCCGCCTGCACAACGACGAGGTCCTTCACGCCGATCAACGCAGTAAGACGCCCTTTCGATACGACGATGTTGTCCTCGGCATCAATACTCTCGCATGCGCCGATCTTCACATTGCGGGAAGAATCGGTCTTGAAATGGTTCTGGAGAGCCCCCCATGAACCGACATCGTCCCATCCGAAAACACCCTGCGCCATGACGATGTTGTCCGCCTTTTCCATCAGAGCATAATCAACCGATATCTTGTCCAGTTTTTCGTACTCTTTTTTCAACAATCGGTCAAAACCACTTGTGCCTACGGATGGCAGGATGCGCTCAGCCATGGCAAGAAGTTGCGGAACATGCAGCTGCAAGGCGGCTTGCAGCGTTTTCACAGACCAGACAAACATCCCGGCATTCCAGAAAAACTTGTTGGATCGCACATATCGCCCGGCGGTTTTTACGTCTGGCTTTTCTACGAATCTTTCGACTCGCTTGAACTTCACCGCCTTACTCTTACTCTCAAAAGGTTTGTCCGCCTCGATGTAGCCAAATCCCGTGCTGGGAAAAGTGGGCTTGATTCCTATAGTGAGCAGAACAGCGTTGTCACGGGCTATTTGGATGCTCTCGCGAAGCGTTTCTTGGAAGAGTTTGACATCCTCGATTATATGATCTGCGGTGAGAACGCAAAAAATACCGTTGGGATTCTTCGCTTTCACGAGCGCAGATGCCAGCGCGCAGACGGCTGCGGTGTCGCGCCCGAACGGTTCGCCTATGACGTTTTCCCGTGGGATATGAGGAGCGGCTTTACAAGTAGCGTCAACGAGATCAGCGCTGGTGATTACAATCACTCGCTCCGGCGGGATGAGTCCATGCAGATAATCAAGAGCCATGGCAAGCATCGGCTTGTCGCCAAAGAGCGTCAGCACCTGTTTCGGATGCTTCGCTGTGCTCAGCGGCCAGAACCGTTCGCCTTTTCCTCCAGCCATGATGACTGCGTATATGTCTTTTTGCAAGGCCATGTTTCTCCAACTTGAACCTATGAGGACTGATTAAGCTCAAAAATGCAGCTCAGGCCGTAAAGAGTCAGATCCTTATCAATTTTGAACGGCATATCAAGACCTTCAAGCGCCCATTCGGCGAAACCGCCTGTCGCAAGCAGTCTGGCATTCTTCATGCCGAGTGCTTTTTGAAGATAGCGTGTCACCTCGCGAACAATGCCGCGATAGCCGATCTTTGCGCCGATCCGCATGGCTTCCACTGTGTTGCGCCCGACTTTTCCGTAGTGCCCACGCAGGTCAATTCGTGGGAGCAGCGCAGTCTTTTCTGCAAGATAATCCGTCATCAGCGGCAGGCCCGGAGCGATGACACCTCCAATATAAGCGTTTTTAGCTGTGATTACGTCGAACGTCAGCGCAGTCCCGAAATCTGCCACGATCGCCGGACCTTTGCCGTAGCGGCCAACCGCTGCGCAGGCATTGGCGAGACGATCAGCCCCGATTGTCTCCGCCTTTGGATAGGATATTCGCACGCCAACATTAAGTTTGTGACTCACAAGAAGCGGTTTTGTTCCTGTCTCTTTCTTCAATTGAGTCATCCAGACGGCGTTGCATTTCGGGACCACCGAGCACAGAACAGCGCCGTTAATCGCAACGCCTCGAATTGCCTTCTTAACAGCTGCACCGACCGATTCGACACTATTGACATTGCTGGGTTGATGGGAGCGGCGGAGTATTCTGCCGTTCTGCGCCAGAGCGACAGAAGTGCTCGTGTTGCCGACGTCAACTACTACAACATTGCTCACTTGAGTATCTCCATGGAAAGGTCTGCCGCAGGGGCAGAATGTGTCAGGCAGCCGAGCGATATCGCGTCAACGCCCGTTCGCGCCACTTGCTTGACATTCGACAAGGTGATTCCGCCGGATGCCTCAAGGCGCGCCCGTTTTCCGCATATCTTTACACAACGCCGCATCCTTGCCGGACTCATGTTGTCGAGCAATATCCAATCCGGATCCGCTTTGAGTGCGGACTCCAACTCACGCTCATTTTCGACCTCGACTTCAATCTTGATGCCCGGGGACATCTTTCTGATCGTCTGGACTGCCTCATTGAGCCCGCCACGCCATAAAGCGCGATGATTGTCTTTGATCAGAGCCATGTCGTAAAGTCCCATCCTGTGATTCTGGCCGCCGCCACAGAGCACCGCATATTTTTCCAAGACTCGCAGAGTTGGTGTTGTCTTACGCGTATCCAGAATTGTTGTCCCCTGAGCTTTCACCTTCTCCACGAATGTTTTGGTGAACGTCGCGATTCCCGTCATTCTCTGCATGAAATTCAACACAGTTCTTTCCGCAGCCAGAATGCCTCTGACAGGCCCCTCGATGTTCATGATGACCTGATCGCTTTTAGCAGGTTGTCCGTCCGTGATCTTGACAGCACATCTTATCCCGCGATTAACATTACGAAACACTGCCTTCGCCACATCGACACCAGAGACAATGCAATCCGCGCGTGAAATGATGACCGCCCTTGCCCTGGCAGTTTTAGACGCCAGCGCATTGGTTGTAACGTCGCCAGTCCCAATATCCTCTGCCGTTGCGCAGGAGATCAGTTCCTGCACGTCAGGTCTTTTGGTTATGTCCAACAGTTTCACAGGCATCTTCATGCCGACTTTCATTAATGGGAGAAACATCTTCTGTCACCTGCCCCACTTGATAGGCATGTAACAATATCCTTCGAACGCCTTATCGCTCTCGACATCTATCGTGTATTTATTGTCCAATCGGTGATAGTTGATCTTGTGATCAGCCGAGTGTACTGAGAATGACACGCGGTAAGTGCCTTTCGCCATTGCGATCTTTTCCAGCGTGAGGGCAATGGAGCCATCGCCTTCGATGCGCGGTATGTCGAACTTCTCGATCTGAGTGTTGTTTCCATAGATCACACGACCGCCTTCGTCCGAGATCGAGAAGCCAAACACCGGCTGCACGATGCACCCCTCGGCATGATAACTGATCACCGCTTCAAGCGGGGCGCCCCATTTGAACCTGTCGGTTTTAACGCCCGTTCCATCCAGAAGACTGACGCCGGTGATTTTGACTTCACCAGTGCCCCATTCTCGCTCGATCAGTCGAGCATTCCGTTTACGTGTCAACGACTGATATTCGTCAATCACGTTGGCAGGATCGCCCATTCCGAGTATGCTGCCAGAATCCAACAGAAGTATTCGGTCGCTCACTGACTGGATAGTCTTGAGATCGTGCGAAATGATCAGCATCGTTTTTCCACGTTCCCTGAAGTCGCGCATCTTCTGTAAACATTTCTGTTGAAAATCTGAGTCGCCGACTGCAAGCACTTCGTCAATCAACAGGATATCCGGGTCAATTTCGACGGCAACGGCAAACCCCAGCCTCACGTACATTCCAGATGAATAGTGCTTCACAGGCTGATCAATAAAATCGCCAATACCGGCGAACTGTACGATAGCGTCAAATCGATCCCTCATCTGTTTGCGCGATAGCCCCATGATCGCGCCATTGAGAAAAACATTTTCGCGGCCGGTAAGATCCGGATGGAATCCAGCCCCAAGCTCAAGCAAAGAGGAGATCGAGCCATGCGTCGTGACGGTGCCTGACGTAGGCGACATTGTGCCGGTAATTATGGAAAGCAGAGTGCTTTTGCCCGCCCCATTCGCGCCGATTATACCCAGAGTCTCGCCATGGCGCACTGAAAAAGTGACATCCTTGAGCGCGAGAAAATCCCGTTTCAGCCGTCCGCCGCGCAAAATGTCGAGCGCCATGGACTTGAGCGTAGGCGTGCCGCCCTGCCGCAGACGAAATGTCTTCGTCACATTCCGAACATCTATGGGTATATCGCTCAATTTACATCTCGTCGGCCAGTCGCGACGCCATCCTCTGGAAAAACGCCACGCCGGCGATCAGAATCAATAAAGTCACGCCCAACGAAATCCACGTCAGATGGAGGAATGCCACACCGTCCGACATGAGGGCCGCCCTGTAGCCGCACACAATACCGGTCATTGGGTTAAGAAATGCAAGCCAGTTGAGGTCGGCCGGCAGAAATGCCATTTGTTTATCAATAGGATAGAAGACAGGCGTCAGAAAAAACCAGGCAAGAACGAGTATGCTGAGGATATGCTCAGTATCGCGGAAGAAAACATTCGTGGTTGCCAGTATCAATCCCGTCCCAAGACAAAGCGCGCATTGCGCAAGAAGAACCGCTGGCAGTATAGCGAGATTGCCGAACGTCATATGTACTGCAAGAAGATATGCAAATAACACGACCAGCGTAAGGAGGAAGTTGATAAGGTTCGCGATCACCATTGCCAGCGGCAGGATAAAACGAGGGAAGGAGGTCTTCTTTATAAGGTTGGCATTGCCAAGAATGACACCCAGCGAATCGTTCAAGCACATGGCGAGAAACTGCCAGACGACGATTCCAACTATGAGAAACTCGAGATAATCGGGCCTGGTCTTGCTGAATCCCAGGATGTGCGCAAATATACCATATATAAGGATGAACAGTACCGGAGTCAGAAGCGACCAGAAGAAACCGAGTGTGGAGTTTTTGTATCTGATCTTGAGATTACGATTCACAAGAATCAGGAGCAACTCTCTGCGCCGATATAAATCCATGACCAAGCTCGACATGCCGTGTGATAATCGGCACTCCGTTTTGAATTGTCAAATGAAATGCTGGCAATCGAAATCCGGCTCATTATACCTGCACTGAAAACACTCCCACAGCCTTCACCTATCCTCGCTTCTAACCCGGATTTCTCACCGGCCCTGTAAGGTCGGCGAAATCCGCCTACGCCGCAATGAATTGCGTCGTAGGTTTCGGCGCGGTGCTCACGCACCTTGCTCAAGGTTACCCCTTCGACGCGCCGAAAGGGCAGCCCTGAGCAAGCCCGTTTTTACGGGCGCGCGGAAGCCCGTAGGGCATATTTCTCACAAAATTTGGGAGAAATGCGGGCTAAGAGTTTTGGAGGGGAAAAACACGGGATATCCCGATGCTTGTTTGGATAGACTCGTGCAATTGTAATGTGATAATGGTTATATGAGGGATTGACGAACAATGATTATGCCTGAAGATACAGTCCAACTCTGGCCGTTGCTGCTCTACATGGCTGCTGTGGTGGCCATGGTTTCCGGCATTCTTGCCATTTCACATGTTCTGGGACAGCGGCACCGCGAGAAGGCAACCGGCATCCCCTACGAATCAGGAATGATGCCCACCGGTTCAGCGCGTTTGCGATTTTCTTCTGATTTATATCTCGTTGCAATGTTCTTCGTCATTTTCGACTTGGAATCCATCTTTCTATTCGCCTGGGCCGTTGCCGCGCGCGAGCTCGGCTGGCTCGGTTATGCCGAAATGGCGCTTTTTTCGAGCATTCTGCTTGGCGCGCTGGTCTACCTCTGGCGCTCCGGCGCGCTGACATGGGGAGCACGCAGACAAGCATCAAGAACAACAGAGGCAGAAAGGATGGCTGGAAATGACGCCGCAACCCGATAATGCCACATCGTCTGATCCTTCCCTGACACGAGAAGAGCCGCACAGGGATCAGATTCGACGCAGCGTCTTGATGACCCGGCTCCAGAGCGTGCTGGCATGGGGGCGCGGACATTCGCTGTGGCCGTTCAACTTCGGTCTATCCTGTTGCTATGTCGAGATGGCCACAAGCCTGACAAGCCGGTACGACATCGCCCGATTTGGCGCCGAAGTCATACGCGGCACGCCGCGTGAAGCCGATCTAATGGTCATCGCCGGTACTGTCTTCATTAAGATGGCGCCGGTGATCAAGCAGCTTTACGAACAAATGATGGAACCGCGCTGGGTCATTTCCATGGGCTCGTGCGCGAACTCGGGCGGCATGTACGACATCTACAGCGTCGTCCAGGGCGTGGACAAAATTCTTCCAGTCGACGTTTACATACAGGGTTGTCCGCCAAGTCCGGAGGCGTTCATGGAAGGGCTTTTGCTGCTAAGCAAAGCCGTCAGCGGGGAGCAGCGGCCTCTGAGCTGGACCATCGGCCCGCAAGGTGTGACAAAACCCGCGCAGCCAATCATGCGGGACTTGAAACGGGTCACGCGCCAAAGCCAGACATCGCTTACGGAGCCAGGTCGAATATGAGCTTCCCGGAAACTGACATTATGCACGACATCATGGCGCGATTCGCCGACGCCGGTATTCGTCAGCAACTCGTGCGTGACGGCATTCCAACCTGCTGGGTGAATCCCGGCAGTGCGCACGATGTTCTTCGGTATCTGAAACTTGAGGCAGCACGGCCCTACGCCATGCTCTATGATCTTACCGCCGTTGACGAGCGCGAGCGCACGAGCGGAAAGGACGACTCGGCGTCCGATTTCACCATGATTTATCACCTGCTCTCATTCGAGCGCAATGAGGACATTCGCATCAAGGTTGCTTTGACCGGTGACCATCCCGCGATGAGATCAATAACCGACTTATGGCCGGCGGCAAACTGGTATGAGCGGGAAGTGTGGGACATGTTCGGCATTCATATCGAGGGACATCCACATCTGACCCGAATATTGATGCCTCCATGGTGGGAAGGACATCCGCTACGCAAGGAGCACCCGGCACGTGCTACCGAAATGGGACAATTCAAAATGTCTGCCCACGATCAGACAGCCATGGAACTGGCGATGCAGTTCCAGCCGGAAGCCTGGGGAATGAAAAGGAAGGGTGACGATTTCGATTTCATGTTTCTCAACATCGGGCCAAACCACCCCGGCACGCATGGCGTGCTGAGAGTGGCGCTGCAGCTCGATGGGCAGCAGATCGTAGATCTTGCCTGCGACATAGGCTTCCACCATCGCGGCGCCGAGAAAATGGGCGAACGCCAATCATGGCACACATACATCCCATATACCGACAGGGTTGATTACCTTGGCGGCGTCATGAATAATTTTCCTTACGTACTGGCCGTCGAGCAACTGGCCGGGATCACCGTGCCGGATCGGGCCAAGGTCATCCGCATAATGCTGGCCGAATTCTTCCGCATCACAAGCCATCTCGTCTATTATGGCACTTTCAGTCAGGACCTTGGCCAGATGTCTCCTATTTTTCATATGTTCACCGACCGGGAGCGGGCACTGGATATCATTGAAGCCATCACCGGTGCGCGCATGCACCCGGGCTGGTTCCGGATTGGCGGCGTCGCGCAGGACCTTCCTGAAGGTTGGGAGACGCTCGTCCGCAATTTTATCGACTATCTGCCAGCCAGACTGGACGAATACGACGCGGTCGTCATGAACAATTCAATTTTCAAGGCGCGCACCAAGGGCATTGGCCAATTCACCACAGCAGAGGCGATAGACTGGGGCGCGACAGGGCCGATGTTGCGCGCCACCGGCCTGGCCTGGGACTATCGCAAACAACGGCCCTATGGCGGCTACGACCAATTTGCGTTTGAGATACCGACCGGTGCGAATGGCGATGCCTATGACCGGGCCGTTGTGCATGTCGAAGAGATGAGGCAGAGCCTCAAGATCATCGAGCAATGCCTGAACAACATGCCCGCCGGCGATTACAAGTCGCGGCATCCATTGACGACTCCGCCGCTCAAGGAACACACGATGCGCGACATAGAGACTCTGATCAACCACTTCCTGAATGTGACATGGGGGCCGGTCATCCCGGCAGGCGAAGCTTCTGTCGCGGTGGAAGGAACCAAGGGACTGAACAGTTATTACCTGGTGAGCGATGGCGGCGTGGGTGCCTACCGTCTGCGCATTCGAACGCCCAGTTTTCCACACATGCAGATGCTGCCCATGATGACACGCGGACTGACCGTGCCGGATCTGATCGCCAATCTGGGAAGCATGGATTATGTGCTGGCTGATGTGGACAGATGAACTTCAGAAACGCGGAAATATGTTAAGCGAAGAAGAAAAACTGGAAATTGAAGCCGAAGTTGCCTGCGCCGAGAAGAAGCAGGCGACTGCACCGGATGCTTTGAAAGTTGTGCAGCGTCATCGCGGCTGGGTTTCCGACGAAGCGCTCAAGGATATTGCCGCATTGCTCGGCATGTCCCCTGCCCGCCTCGATAGCTTGGCAACCTTCTATTCCGGCATCTATCGGCGACCGGTTGGCCGCCATGTGATCCTGATTTGCGACAGCGTCAGTTGCTGGATCATGGGCTATAATCAGCTCCGCGAACAGCTGACGGCGCGCCTTGGAATTGAGCTGGGGCAGACAACGTCCGACAATCGCTTTACGCTATTGCCGTCCGCATGCCTCGGCGTCTGCGAACAAGCGCCGGCAATGCTGGTTGACGGCAATGTGCACGGCAACCTTACCCCTGAGAAAATGGACACAATTCTGGCTCAATACAAATGACCAACGACCGACACCCCTTGACTCGAAATATACGGCCCGGAAAAGAGCCGCTGAGCCTGTGCGAGTACGAGCAGGCCGGTGGTTACCAGGGATTCAGAAAAGCGCTGACCATGTCACCGCACGAGGTTCAGGATTGCGTCATCAAGGCCAATCTCGCCGGACGCGGCGGCGGTGGTTTCTCCACGGGACGAAAATGGGCGACCGTTCCAATGGGCGCCGAAGCCAGACACCCGAAGTATTTCGTCGTCAACGCCGACGAAATGGAACCGGGCACGATGAAAGACAGAATATTGATGGAAGGCGATCCGCATGGTGTAATTGAAGGAACGCTCCTTGCGGCCTATGCGATCCAGGCCGATTTTGCTTACATCTTTCTTCGCAACGAATACGCTCTCTCGGCGAGGCGGCTTCAAAAAGCAATTGATGAAGCCACACAGGCGCATTATGCAGGGAAAAATGTTATTGGCTCGCCATGGAGCGTAGAGCTGCGCCTGCATCTCAGCGCCGGCCGCTACATGTGCGGCGAGAAGAGCGGAATCCTTGGCGCATTGCAGGGAAAACGCGCGATTCCCCGCGCCAAACCGCCGCGCTCGTCAA
Organism: uncultured Victivallales bacterium; assembly: GCA_964487695.1. Lineage (GTDB taxonomy): Bacteria > Verrucomicrobiota > Kiritimatiellia > UBA8416 > CAZASC01 > CAZASC01. The sequence goes on along the minus strand of CAZASC010000007.1, from coordinate 33,979 downwards.
CATCGGGGTTATGGGGCAAACCGACAGTCGTCAACAACGTGGAGACATTGGCAAACGTACATCACATCGTCAACAACGGCTGGGAATGGTTCAAAAGCCTGAGCCTGACCGAGGAAGGTGGCACCAAGCTTTACGGGGTAAGCGGGCATGTGAAGAATCCCGGTGTTTGGGAAATGCCGATGGGAAGCACAATCTCCGATATCCTCAACGGGCCCGCCGGCGGAATGCGCGAAGGGCGACAGTTCCGGGCCCTTCTGCCAGGCGGAGCCTCCACGGCTTTCCTTACCGAAGAACATTTCAACACTCCCATGGACTTTGCCAACATGGAGAAGACCGGCAGCAGACTCGGAACCGGCACCATGATCGTGCTGGACGATCGTACCTGTCCGGTCGGTGTTCTCCTCAGCTTGATCATGTTCTTTGCCCGCGAGTCGTGCGGCTGGTGCACGCCATGCCGCGAAGGATTGCCATGGGTAACGCGAACTCTCGCTGCAATGGAGTCGGGAAAGGGTCTGCCTGCAGACATGGATGTCCTCGATTCTCACATCGCGATGATCACGGACGGCAGCACTTTTTGCGAACTTGCGCCCGGAGCCATGATGCCGCTTAAAAGCGCGCTGAAATATTTTCGCAAGGATTTTGAACGTCACATCAGCGAAAAACGTTGCCCATGGAGGCCCGCATGACAACGTTCACTGTGGATGACAAGAGCTATACGGTCGAAACCCGCGGAAAAAACCTGCTGGAAGTGTGCCTCGGGCTCGGATTGAACATACCCTACTTCTGCTGGCATCCCGTCTTCCGGTCGGTCGGCGCATGCCGTCAATGCGCGGTCAAGGTATTCATGGACGCGAAAGACAACCGCGGCAGCATCGAGATGTCGTGCATGACGCCGGTCAAGGATGGTATGCGGGTCTTTATTAACGATCCGGAAGCCCTGGCTTTTCGCGCAAGGATAATCGAATGGCTGATGGTCAACCATCCGCACGATTGCCCGGTTTGCGACGAGGGCGGCGAGTGCCATCTCCAGGATATGACAGTGATGACGGGTCATGTGTACCGCACCCATCGCTTCCCCAAGCGCACGCACCGCGACCAGAATCTGGGGCCATTCGTGAATATGGAAATGAACCGATGCATCCAGTGTTACCGATGTGTCCGCTTCTATCGCGATTATGCGGGAGGCCGCGATTTCGATGTCATGGGCTGGCACGATCATGTCTATTTTGGCCGTCATGAAGATGGAGCGCTCGAGAGCGAATTCAGCGGAAACCTTGTCGAGGTTTGCCCCACGGGTGTCTTTACGGATAAGTCTCTGAAGAAACACTACACGCGAAAGTGGGACTTGCAAACCGCGCCGTCCATCTGCGTACACTGCGGGCTCGGCTGCAATACCATTGCCGGCGAACGTTACGGGACGCTGCGCCGCGTCATGCCGCGCTACAGCGAAAAAGTGAACGGCTACTTTCTCTGTGATCGAGGCCGCTATGGATATGGTTTCGTGAACAGCGGTAAGCGGATCAGGCAACCGCTTATCAGAGACGCAGAATCGCAGTCTACTACTTCGTCCACCCTGGCTCTAGCCAGAATCAGCGAACTGCTCCGAAGCGGAAACGTCATCGGTATTGGCTCGCCCAGGGCCAGCATCGAATCCAACTTTGCGTTACGGGCGCTCGTTGGCGCGGAACGATTCTTTTATGGGATGCCGGAAAGCGAAATCCGAATCATTTCGTCCATGGTCGAAATGATTCGATCAGGCCCGGTGATCACACCATCGCTCCGCGAAGTTGAATCGTGCGATTCCGTTTTCATCCTCGGCGAAGATGTTACGAACTCGGCTCCAATGCTGGATCTGGCGCTGCGGCAGTCAGTACTTCAGAAACCCATGATCGAGGCTATGAAACTGGGCATTCATGATTGGCTGAACGAATGTCTGCGTGAAGCCATGCAGGATGAACGCGGTCCGCTCTTCATCGCCGCGCCATATCAAACCAAACTCGATTCCATCGCAACTGCGGCATATCGCGCAGCTCCTGACGACATAGCCAGGCTGGGCTTCGCTGTGGCGCACATCATAGATCCAAATGCCCCCGCCGTCCCGGGGCTGTCTCCGCAATTGGAAGCGCAGGCGAAAGCCATCGCAGCCGGCCTGGGGAGCGGCAGAAAACCTCTTGTGGTTTCGGGAACGAGCTGCAGAAGCGAAGCAGTCGTCCATGCAGCCGGCAGCATTGCCAGGGCGCTTCATGCCGCAGGCACCGATGTCCGTCTCTGCTTCACGGTCCCGGAATGCAACAGTATGGGCTCAGCGCTTCTGCCTGCAGGCGGAATCGAATCGGCATTAGCTGAGTTGCGTAAAGGCAGCGCTGCCACTGTCATCATTCTTGAAAACGATATATTCAGGACGCTTGACGCGGCTTCCGCGCAAACTATTTTTTCAAATACGCATGTGATCGCCATCGATCACATGTCAACTGCGACCACCGGCCGTGCCGAAGTTGTGCTGCCCGCCGCAGCTTTCCCGGAAGCGAGTGGAACGCTGGTCAACAACGAAGGGCGTGCACAGCGACTCTTTCAAGTATTTGTGCCATCCGCCCCAATCGAAGCGTCATGGCGATGGATCTCGAAAATGATGCCAATCTTACGAAAAAAGGCTGATCCCTGGCCAACCCTTGACTCTCTGCTGGCTGAAATAGCAGCAGACATACCGGTCTTTGCGCCTATCCGCGACATTGCACCGCCCGCGGGTTTTCGTCTGCTGGAGCAAAAGATTCCGCGCCAATCAGCCCGCTATAGCGGCAGGACTGCGATAAGCGCCAATGTTACCATCCACGAACCGAAGCCGCCTGAAGACCGTGATGCGCCAATGTCATTCTCGATGGAGGGTTCGCCGCGCCAGCCTCCATCGGCTTTGATCGCACGTTTCTGGGCGCCGCAATGGAATTCCGTTCAGGCAATCAACAAATTCCAGAATGAGATTGCCGGCACCTTGCGCGGCGGCGATTGCGGCCGGCGATTGATCGAACCATCGCCGCTCCCGCGTGCGAGTGCTCCAACCGTGATTCCTCCTGCGTTCGCGCCAAGGCTTGACGCTTTTCTCTTTGTGCCTGCATACCATATTTTCGGTTCCGATGAATGCAGCGCCGTAGCCGATGAAGTGACGCGAAACATTTCGCCAGCCTATGTTGGCTTCGCGACCGTGGACGCGAATCGTTTTGGTATTGTCGAAGGACAAATTGTTGCCGTGTCGGTCGGGAATGAAATCCTGCGCCTGACAGCGAAACTCAACGCTTCATTGCCGGCGGGAATTGCCGCGCTGCCATTCGGGTTGCCCGGTCTCCACGCCGCAAATCTTCCCGCTTGGGGCACATTGGACAACCTTTCGACTTCTGAAGAACAGCGTGGGGCCCGGCAATGAATGATATTATGCTCCATATCACAATCGTCCTCGGGGTCCTGTTCGGAATCTTCACGGCAGCAGCCGGATTGATATGGGTCGAACGTCGGCTGCTGGCGCTGTGGCAGGAACGCTGCGGGCCGAACAGGCTTGGTCCGTTCGGGCTCGCGCAGGTGGTTGCCGATATGATCAAGATATTTACAAAGGAAAATTGGATTCCACCATTTGCCGACAAACCTGTTTTCGTCATAGCACCGGCGGTGATCCTGATCGCGACGCTTTTATCATTTGCGGTTGTGCCATTTACGCCCGTCATTCAAATCGTTGATCTCAACATCGGACTTCTTTTCTTCCTGGCGATGTCGTCGATGTCTGTCTACAGCGTGGTGCTGGCTGGCTGGGCATCCAACAACAAATATGCCCTGCTTGGCAGCCTGCGGGCTGTTGGCCAGATGCTGAGTTACGAAGTATTCATGGGGCTCTCCTTGATGGGAGTGGTCGCAATGTCAGGCTCGTTTGGACTCAAGGACATTGTTCAGGCACAGGCGCGCATCTGGTTTTGTATACCGCAATTCCTGGGATTGGTCATTTTCTTTATCGCCGGACTTGCAGAAACGCGCCGGATTCCCTTCGACCTGCCGGAGGCTGAGAATGAACTTGTGGCCGGCTATCATACGGAGTATTCGGGCATGAAATTCGCCATGTTTTTCCTGGGAGAGTACATTGGTATAACCATGGTCTCGGCACTTACCGTCACTCTTTTTCTAGGCGGCTGGATGGGGCCATGGCTTCCGCCTATCGTCTGGTTCATGCTCAAAAGCTTTGCGCTGATCGCACTGTTTATCCTGATCCGCGCCTCGCTGCCACGGCCGCGATACGACCAACTGATGTCCTTTGGATGGAAATTGATGTTGCCGCTGACCCTCCTCAACCTGCTCGTCACCGGCGCGGTCATCCTTTGGAGAAGCGCATAATATGTTCAGCATACTTGAAAGCATCTGGCACACTTTTCTCCACGCCTTCCGCCGGCGGGTGACGATTCAATATCCCGAGCAGCGCCGCAGACTGCCGGCAAGATGGCGCGGACGGATAATCCTCTCGCGCGATTCGGGCGGCGGCGAACGCTGCGTGGCTTGTTACCTGTGCGCAGCCGCATGCCCCGTGGACTGCATTGCATTGCAGGCAACGGAAGACGAACACGGGCGGCGCTACCCTGAATTCTTTCGGATTAATTTTTCGCGATGTATTTTCTGCGGCCTCTGCGAAGAGGCGTGTCCGACGTACGCGATCCAGCTCACGCCTGATTTCGAGATGAGCGAGTACAAGCGCCCCGGAATGGTTTATGAAAAAGAGGACCTTCTGATCGCAGGCGAAGGTAAATATCACGGGTACGACTTTTACCATGTGGCTGGACTCAAGATCAAAGGCAAGGATAAGGGCCAGTCGGAAAACGAACGTCCACCCGTGGATGTAAAGGGCCTTGAACCATGAGGAACAACGAATGAATGTGGTCTTCTATGTCTCCGCGGCAGTGGCAATCCTTGGAACTGCGTTTGTTATAACACGGCTCAATGCCGTTCACGCCCTGCTCTACCTGATCGTATCATTGCTGGCCGTGGCGATGATTTTCTTTGCGCTGGGTGCGCCTTTTGCGGCAGCGCTGGAAATCATCATTTACGCCGGCGCAATAATGGTGCTTTTCGTTTTCGTGATAATGCTGCTCAATCTCGGGCCTCACACCACAGAACAGGAACGGCAATGGCTTTCCGGCTGCATCTGGACCGGCCCGGCATTCCTGGCTCTTATCCTCCTTGCAGAAATTATTTATGTACTTTGGAGCGCGCCGACACCGGCATCCCAGTCGCAGGTCCAGCCAAAGGCCGTGGCAATTGCACTGTATGGCCCGTATGTCATCGGAGTCGAACTGGCTTCTCTGCTCTTGCTTGCAGGACTCGTTGGAGCCTATCACCTGGGGCGACGCAACGAGACCGGCAGCACATCCGGAAAGGAAGGAAGTTAAATGGCCAGCATTCCTCTTGAGCATGGACTGATTCTCGCGGCGATCCTTTTTCTGCTGGGACTGGTCGGACTGCTGACGAGGCGCAATATCATTTTCGCGCTCCTCTCGATAGAGATCATGCTTAACGCAGCCGGACTGGCTTTCATTGTCGCTGGCGCACGATGGGAACAGCCGGATGGGCAGGTCATGTTCATATTCATTCTCACGCTGGCTGCCGCCGAGGTTTCGGTGGGTCTTGGATTAGTTCTGCGTTTGTATCACCTGTTCAGGACGCTGGATGTGGATGCGGCCAATACGATGAAAGGGTAAGAATGACTGAGTGGCTATGGTTGATCCCGGCATTGCCGCTGACTGGATTTGTCGCGCTCACGACGATTCCGCGGCTGTCGCAACGTGTCGCCGCGACAATCGGAATCGCCTCTGTTGGACTTTCCGCCATGATCGCAATTCTGGCGGGCGCCCGTCTTGTATGCTACCCGACAGCCGGCAATTCGTTTTCTCTGGTACTGTGGAACTGGATCGCGATAGACAGTTTTACGCCCAACATCGGCCTTTATATGGACGCATTGTCGCTTGTAATGACGCTTGTCGTAACGCTGATCGGATTCCTTGTTCTGCTGTATTCATCATCGTTCATGACGGAGCAACGCGAACCGCATGGCGAAGGCTATTGCCGGTTCTTCGCCTACATGAACCTCTTTATTTCCTCGATGCTCATCCTTGTGCTCGCTGATAATCTGCTCCTCCTCTACCTTGGCTGGGAAGGTGTTGGACTTTGTTCCTACCTGCTCATCGGCTTCTGGTACAAAGATCCGGCAAACGGACGCGCCGCCATCAAGGCGTTTGTCGTCACACGAGTGGGTGACGCCGCCATGGCCGTTGCATTTTTCGTCCTGTTTTTTAATCTGGGTACGTTGCACATTCAGGAATTGATGCGCCGCGCTGTTCTGCAATGGACGCCTGGATCAAGCGTGGCGATTGTTGCCACGGCCCTGCTCCTTGCCGGGGCAGTCGGTAAGTCTGCGCAACTTCCGTTGCAGACATGGCTGCCCGATGCCATGGCCGGCCCAACCCCTGTCAGTGCGCTCATCCATGCCGCCACTATGGTCACTGCCGGCGTATACCTCATTGCGCGAACGCACGTTCTCTTCCAGCTTGCTCCTGCCGTTCAGTCGCTCACCGCTATCATCGGCGCGGCAACACTGATTTTGGCCGCTTGCAGCGCGCTTGTTCAGCGCGATATCAAACGTGTTCTTGCCTATTCCACCATGAGCCAGCTGGGCTACATGTTTCTTGCGCTCGGCATCGGCGCATGGTCCGCGGCAATGTTTCACTTCGTTACGCACGCAATTTTCAAGTCACTCCTCTTCCTTGCCGCAGGCATAGTCATTGCAAGTCAGAACGAGGAACACGACATGTTTCAAATGGGCGGCCTCCGAAAGAAGATGCCCCTTGTTTTCTGGACTTTTCTGGCCGGCGCTTTTGCGCTGGCGTCACTACCACCGGCCACCGCCGGATTTTCCAAGGAATTGATCCTCAGCGACGCGTACTGCGCCAGAAGCTTTGGGCCAGGGCTATATCTGACGGCACTTGCCGGAGTATTCCTCACATCGCTTTACACATTCCGAATGGTCTTCCTGACGTTCTTCGGCGAAGCGCATCGCGAACCAGTGGGCAGGCAGCATCTCAGCATAAAGGTGCCGCTGGTGATCCTTGCATTCGGCTGTCTTGCAGGCGGTTTGCTCGAATGGCCCGCCGCGCTGGGCGGCCATCCATTCCTGTTGAGATTCCTGCAGACGACATTTACTGAGGGTTCGGCAGAGTGTCCAGTCACCACCGAGCCCGTGCTTGACGCAATAGCCGGGGCGACAACCATTGGCGGCGCATTGCTGGCTTATCTCTTGTTCGTTCTCCGACCGGGCATCGCCCGCGCCACTGCGGAAAACCCTGTTTGCTCCGTCGTGAGGCGATTCTGGTTCAGCGGCTGGGGTTTTGACTGGGCGTATGAACGGTTGCTTGTCACTCCATTCGTCGCTATCACACGATTGAACCGTAACGACTTTCTCGATCTTCCAGTGCGCGGCATTACCTTGCTGAATGAACTTATAAATGGCCTGCTTGTTCGCACCCAGACTGGACGGGTACGCTGGTATGCGGCAGGCATTGCATTTGGCGCGATTGTAGTCATCTTTGTTCTGGTGTTCTTATGATTCTGATATGGCTTGTTACAATTCCGGTTCTTGGTGCAATCGCCGCATGGGCTCTTGGCTGCTGGCGACCGGCATTGTCGCGCTGGATCGCGCTTATGTCTTGCGTCATAACCCTGGCCCTGGCGTCTGGCGTTTGCCTTGGGACGGCACACGCGCCAGAACAAACAATTGGCCAGTGGTTGGCGGAATTCAAATGCCCATGGATTCCGCAACTCGGCATCGGTTTTCATCTTGCCATGGATGGGCTCAGCCTTGCGATGGTAGTGTTGACGTCATTCCTTGGAATCATGGCTGTTGCGGCCTCGTGGAGAGCCGTGCAGAACCGCGTCGGGTTCCATTATATGAACATCCTGCTGGTTCTGGCAGGGATTACTGGCGTGTTCCTGGCCATGGATCTCTTTCTCTTTTACTTCTTCTGGGAGCTGATGCTGATCCCGATGTATTTTCTGATCGCCATCTGGGGACATGAGAACCGGCACGCTGCAGCGATCAAGTTTTTTATCTTCACTCAATTGAGTGGACTGCTGATGCTTCTGTCAATTCTGGGCCTGTACTTCGTTCACGTCCGGAACACAGGCTTCTACACCTTTGATTATGTAAATCTGCTTGGCACGCATATGGAGCCGGCCACAGCGATGTGGCTCCTGCTGGGGTTCACGGCGGCGTTTCTCGTGAAACTGCCAGCTATTCCTTTTCATACGTGGCTGCCTGATGCGCATACCGAAGCTCCCACTGCCGGGAGTATCCTGCTCGCCGGTATCCTTTTGAAAACCGGCGCCTACGGACTGATCAGGTTTGCTGTACCGCTTTTTCCCGGCGCCGCCATGCAACTGGCGCCAGCGGCCATGACGCTGGGTACAATCGGGATTCTCTATGGCGCCATAATGGCTTTCGCGCAAACCGACTTCAAAAGGCTTGTCGCCTACACGAGCGTCAGTCATCTCGGCTTTGTCCTTCTGGGCATATTCGCGTGGAACACGCTGGCGCTTCAGGGCGCGGTGATGCAGATGATCTGTCACGGCCTCAGCACAGGCGCACTCTTCCTGCTCGTCGGCGCGCTCGACGACCGGATACACACGCGCGACATGCGGCGCATGGGCGGGCTGTGGAGTATCGCTCCGCGCATGGGCGCAATGGCGATGTTCTTTGCGCTTGCATCGCTGGGCCTGCCTGGACTCGGCAATTTCGTCGGAGAGTTCCTTGTGCTGCTGGGTTCGTTCGCGGTAAGTCCTGCCCTCGCAATTCTGGCTACTGCCGGACTTGTTGGCGCCACGATCTATTCCCTGTGGATGATTCAGCAGACCTTTCACGGTTCGCCGCGTGAAGCCTGGAAATTCTCCGACCTTACAGGCAGGGAAATGACCGCTTTGCTTGCAATGGTTCTTGCTCTGATCTGGCTCGGACTATGCCCACAGCCGGAACTTAATCTGACAGGGCCTGCGATAAAACATCTACTTCATTCTTCCGCACCGGCAAATTCAGACGCGAGGAATATGTCGAACAACCAAACATCGGAAGGGACCGCCAGATGAACGCTGCTTATCTGTTTGCGCTGTCTCCGTTTCTTGCACTCGCATGCACGTCCATTGTGGTGATGCTGGCCGCCGCGTTCTGCCGGGGTCACAAACTCGCCGCGACACTGACCTTTATTGGCATCGCCGCATCAATGGCCCTCCTTGCGATTGCCTGGCCTATGGCGCCGCTACAAGTGACTTCGCTTTTGCTTATAGACCATTACGCGCTGTTCTTCATGGGTTTGATAATGGCAGCCACCTTTGCAGTGGCCATTTTCTCGTACGACTATATGGAAAAGTGGGACTATCCAACCTCAACCGGAAACAGCCCGGCCAATGTTGAGCGGCGCGAAGAGTATTACATCCTGCTGATCCTTTCGACCGCCGGCGCCTCGGTGCTGGTCGCAAGTACTCACTTTGCTTCATTTTTTCTCGGGCTGGAACTTCTGAGTGTTCCACTATATGCGCTGGTTGCGTACGAGCGAAACCGCATGGAAAATATCGAGGCTGGAACAAAGTACCTGATCCTCGCCGGGGCTGCGTCGGCTTTTCTACTGTTCGGCATGGCTCTGATTTATGCCGATCTGGGAAGCATGGAATTTCAACGGCTTGCCTCTTCAATTAACGAAGGGGAATACGGATTGATCACGCTGGCGGGTCTCGGCATGATCGTTGTCGGGCTTGGATTCAAACTCTCGCTTGTGCCGTTCCATTTATGGGCACCAGACGTGTATCAGGGTGCTCCCGCTCCGGCGACGGCGTTTATCGCGACGGTATCGAAAGGCGCAGTTTTCGCGCTGTTGCTCCGGTATTTCACGGCACTGAACGCCCAGCTGATGGATCAGCCTGTCCTTCTTTTCACTGTTCTGGCACTCGCATCCATGTTTGCAGGCAACTGGCTGGCGCTGAAACAGAGGAATGTCAAACGAATGCTCGCCTATTCTTCCATTGCACATATGGGCTACCTGCTCGTGGCATTTCTCGCCAGCGGCAATCTGGCGACTGTGGCCGTTGCATACTACCTGACTGCCTATACTGTCACCACTCTGGGCGCGTTCGGGATTGTGTCGGTGCTTTCTACCGCAGAAAGAGATGCGGACGCCCCGAAGGATTATATCGGGCTCGCCTCACGCCGTCCGTGGCTCGCCGCAGTGTTCTCGCTGATGCTCCTTTCTCTAGCCGGAATTCCACTGACCGCCGGGTTCATAGGCAAGTTTTTCGTGCTATCCGCAGGAGTGAGGGATAATCTCTGGCTGCTCGTCATTTCGATGGCAATCAACAGTGCTATAGGTCTGTTCTATTATCTGAGAACAATGTTGCTCATGTACAGGTCACCGGTAGAAGCGCAAGAGTCGCCACGGCAGGCCGAACGCATTCCATTGCCCAGTTCTGCCGCATTGCTGGCGCTGACCCTGGCCCTCCTGTGGCTCGGTCTGTATCCAACGCCTATGATCAGATTGATAGAGTCAATTCTATAGCATTGAACTGAAGATAAGCGCGTGGAAAGGGTGAAAAGTACAAGACCTTCGGTCGGCTCTTCCGCCCGGTGGCATGAGAAAGTTGATACGAAAATGTCATCTAATCTGCGTAGACAAACGAACTGGAAAGGTGTTGTATGCTGGTGTGCAAGGGGAATGAACAGCGCGGGAATCACGATCAATCCCCACACAGGAGACAAATGACATGCAAACGCTGACTCTTGAAATGGCTGACAAGGCTCGGACACTGCCAGACAGCGAGAAACTTTCACTAGTTGACGAACTGCTGACGCAGTTGGATCATCCCGATCCGGAGATTGACGGGATATGGGCGGAAGAAGCCCGAAAGCGATGGCAGGCGTATCGCGAAGGCCTGATCAAATCGGTTCCGTATGCCGATGTTATGGCAAAATACCAGCGCGCATGAACATCCACTTCCTTCCGCCAGCTCAGCAGATTCTCATTTGATTTTGAATTGACTCTTTTTGGCCAATTGCATAGACAGGCAAGTACATCGTACGGGAGATTTTCTTGCAGACAGTCATAAATTCATTTAACCACCTTGGCATCATTCCTGCGCAGGCAGGCAGGATCCCAACCTTCTAAGTAATTTTCCTTCGGCGGCATTTCTTGTTGTGCGCCGGTTTCCATTTGGCACTTCAGCCGGACTTTTCTCCGCGTCAGACAAAACCTTTTACGCGGCATCGGCAACCTTCGGCAAGACGGGAACAACTTTCTCCTTCGCGACCACAACCGTTACCAAGACGGACATTGTTATTTCCGTTACGTCGCATATCTGCTCCGTGACAGAAACGACAATTTCCAATCTGGAAACGATAATTTCCATGGCAGAAACAACCATTTCCAACGTGGGAATTACAATTTCCATCACAGAAACCAGCATTTCCGTAGCGGACAAGGTTATTTCCAAGCCAGAAATGATCCTTTCCAACGCGCAAATCATCATTATCAGGCCGGAAATGACTGTTTCTATGTCGGAAACGACTGTTTCCGGTGCAACCACAAGTCTTTCCACGTCCAAAACGGTCTCATTTGTTGATTCCGCTGAAGAAACCTTCGCCTTACCCCGTATTTCTCACACCGCTTCTCCCCGCTTCGCGGTGAGTAAGCGGTCCTACAACAGAGAAACGCAATGTAGGACCGTTCACCCCGATCGCGCCGTTGGCGTGATCGGGAGAACGGTGCGGCCTCACAACTCGTCTTGTTACAAGCGAATTGTTCACGCCTTCCTGAAAAGTTATGAGAAATGCGCCTTAACTGAGTGCGGCCACAGAATACCGGACGGGCTTACGCCTGTAGCTGCGGTCCGTGACTGCGGGTTCCGGATAGATTCACCAGAACCATTTGTGTTGGAATCGCCTTTAATTTCGCCAAAACCGGTCTTTCCAAGTGTGGGAGTGTGAGAACGAGAAACAAGTAAACATAAACAAAGAAAAGGGAGTAATAGTATGACAACACAGGTAAGAGTCCAGATCGGTTACAAGAACGCCCCAGACCATCGATTGGATGAGATCGCCGGTGCTGTAATCAAAGGCATGACCGGCAACGCGGCATATGCCACGCCGCCTGTGACTATGGCTGCTTTGGCTCAGGCAGAGACAGCATTCACTGCGGCTATTGCAGCGCAAGCCCAGGGCGGGACGGCTGCGACGGCGGACAAAAACAACAAACGCGACACGCTCATCGGCTTGCTGCGCCAATTGGCGGGCTACGTTCAGGCAAACTGCAACAACGATCTGGCCAAGCTATTGAGCAGCGGGTTTGAAGCGGTCAGCAGCAACCGCACAAAGTCGGCGCTTGCCAAGCCATCCATCGTCGGCGTTGACAATGGCAATTCGGCGCAACTGCTGGTGAAGGTCACGCCGGTTGCCCATGCCAGGTGCTATGACGTGCGATATGCGGCGCTCGCCGCAGGCGGCACGCCCGGAGCGTGGGTCAGCGGAGGCCTGTTCACCAACTCCCGCTCAATGACGATCAACGGCCTGACAGCCGGCACGACCTACAGTATCGAGGTACGCGCCATCGGCGGCACAACCGGCTATAGCGATTGGAGCGACGCAGTCAGCCATATGAGTATGTGAAACGTAATGCCTGTTTTGCCGGGCTGAGGGTAGGGCGGTTTCGCCGAAACCGCCGTTTATCTGGAGGAATCGAAAGGGAGTAAAGATGGCGAATAAAGGGATGGGGTTGCTCTCTGGTGTCTGCATCGAAATCAACCCCATTCCTGTTTTGACTTCATTACCAGGATTGGATAGCATGCAAACTAAATAAGGGGGGACAACGCTGATGAATAACAGGTCGCTATTATGTTTTGGTCGGTCATGTTTCGGCATGGTTGGATGGATCACTACGGCTCTGTTGCTTCTGATGATGCCTGCCAATGTCCAAGCTCAATATAGTTATACGACCAATGCTGATAATACCATAACGATTACGGGATATACGGGGGGCGCAGGTGCGTTGACCATAACAAACCAAATCAATGGTATCACGGTCACCAGCATTGGAGACGGGGCGTTTGGTAACTGCGAAACCCTTACCAACGTCACAATTCCCAATAGCATCACAAACATCGGAAATCTAGCATTCTATGACTGCCAGAACCTTGATAGTCTCACCATTCCCGACAGCGTCACCACCATTGGGTACAACGCGTTTTCTGATTGTTACAGTCTATTGAACGTCATGATAAGCAGCAGCATTACAAACATCGGTCTTGATGCGTTCAATAACTGTGTCAGATTGACAAACATAACGGTGGATGCACAAAATTCTTTCTATAGCAGTCAGGAAGGAGTCTTGTTCGATAAGAATCAGACTACGCTAATCCAATATGCGATTGGCAAACTTGGAAGCTACAGAATTCCTGACAACGTCGTAAATATAGGATTTGAAGCATTCGCTTTTTGCGCCAACCTAACCAGCGTAACGATGCCCAACAGCACTACAAGTATCGGACAAACCGCATTCTTTTTTTGTGACAACTTAGCCAGTATTTTGATTCCGGCCAGCGTCACTAGCGTCGGCATGGGTGCTTTCGATGCGTGCTCTGGTCTAACTGGAGCCTACTTCAAAGGTAATGCTCCCAGTGAAGGATTTGGGGCGTTCAATAATGGTGGTAATAACACAAACGTGATCGTCTATTATTTGCCGTGGACTACTGGTTGGGGCTCGACATTCGGAGGTGCTCCAACAATGCCGTGGTATCCGTACAATTACATGACAAACAATGATGCGATTAGTATCATAGGATATACCGACATTGGCGCTTCCATGATTATCCCAGACACAATCAGCAATCTGACGGTCACCAGCATCGGAACGAACGCTTTCTTTGGTTGCACGAATCTGACCAGCATCACTATTGCCGCAACTGTGACCAACATCGGGGACTTGGCGTTCAGCGGCTGCACGAATCTTGTGGGGATCTACTTCCAAGGAAATGCTCCCAAAGTAGGCTCAGACGTGTTTTTGGGTGATAACAATGTAACCGTATATCACTCTTTTGGAACCACGAACTGGAGCACGACATTTGACGCCTTACCTGTCGCCATATGGACTCAGCAGTTAACCGTTGTGGCCAACCCATCGCAGTACGGCACAGTGACGGGTAGCGGAACATATGCAGTGGGCACGAATGTTCAGATTTCAGCGACAGCCTCCAGCGGATGGCCATTCACAAGTTGGAGTGACGGCTCAACGAATAATCCATATACCATTACGATGTCCGCGACGAATATCACCTATACGGCTAATTTCGCACGATTCACTTACACTGTAGATTACGATAATAGGATAACGATTACGGGGTATACGGGCCCTGGCGGTGCATTGACGATTCCGATTGCAATCGATGGATTGACGATCAGCGGCATCGGGAACAATGCGTTCCGTAACTGCACCAACCGGACCAGCGTAACGATCCCCAACAGCGTAACCAGCATCGGAGAGTCCGCATTCCGGGGCTGTCTCAGTCTTACCAATATTGCCATACCCGACGGCGTCATCAGCATCGGGGACTATGCGTTCCAGTTTTGTGGTGACATGACCAGTATTTCAATCCCGAACCGTGTCACCGACATCGGGGAAGGAGAGTTCTATGGCTGCACCGACCTGACCAGTGTAACGATTCCCGACAGTGTTACCAGCATCGGGTACTGGGCATTCTGTGGTTGCTCCAGCCTGACCAACGTAATCATAGGTAACAGCGTTACCAGCATTGTTGACCAAGCTTTCGATAATTGCGGCGACTTGACCAGCGTTTACTTCAAAGGCAATGCCCCAAGTCTTGGTGGCCCAGATGTGTTCTCAGGCGACGCGAATACAACCATCTATTATATGCCGTGGACCACAGGTTGGAGCACGATTTTTGGCGGTCGTCCAACGGTGCCGTGGATACCATACAATTACAGGACCAATAACGGTGCAATCACCATCACCGGATACACCGGTTTTGGCGGTGCTGAGGCCATCCCCAGCGTGATCAACAGCCTATCGGTCACCGGTATCGGATCCAATGCGTTCTCTGCATGCAGCAATCTGACCAGCGTGATTATCCCCAACAGCGTCACCAATATCGGAACCAATGCGTTCTTTGACTGCACTAACCTTATCAGCGTTGTGATCGGAAATAGCGTCACTAATATTGGGAACTCTGCGTTCAGTGGCGATTCCCAACTTACGGGAGTTTATTTCCGAGGCAATGCCCCACGCCTCGGCGGCACGAATGTGTTTTTCCACGACAACAGTGCAATCGTGTATTACTTGGCGTTGACCACGGGCTGGGGTTCGACGTTTGGCGGTCGTCCAACGGTACTATCTGGACCTGCTATTGATGTTGGTATCTGGTCATACAAGATGCAATTGAGTTTCCCAGGCTACGATGCGCCGGAGACACTGACTAATTTTCCAGCGCTAGTGGTGTTGAGCACCAATCTCTCAGGTTTCTCGTACAAGCAGTTTGCATCAACGAAGGGCTACGATCTGCGTTTCGCATCCTTAAATGGCTCGATCAATCTGAACTATGAGATCGAGCAATGGAACACGAACGGGAACTCATGCGTCTGGGTGCAGGTCCCGCAGTTGTCCACCGGCTGTTATATATGGGCATATTGGGGCAATACCAACATCAGTGTGGCCATGTTGCCGGCAGGCTACACAACCAACGGCGCGGCTTGGGACGCAAACGCCTTTGCGGCTGTCTGGCACATGGGCCAGGCCAACACGTTGGACTCTACTGCGAACAGGAATAACGGAACTGCTGGCGCTGGCACCGGATCCATAAACAATGCTACTGGCATAATTGGTAGTGCACAGAGTGTCTCTGGCGGTGGGCACGTCACTATTCCAGATTCCAGCAGTCTGGACTTTAGTGCTCCAGCTGCAACTTACTCAGCATGGGTTTGCTTCAACACGTTGACCACGAACGGTGAGCAGGTGATAATGCGAAGAGAACAGTATAGGGAACTCGGGTTTGACAATGGGAACCACCTGCGAAACATGCTCAATACTGCTGGAAGAACGAACGGATGGACAGTCTCTAATGACGACCTGATCAGCCCTGCACCGGTGACGGGTCAATGGTACTACGTGGCATTCACATACGATGGCAGCGTTCTTAGGAATTTCTGGAATGGTGTGCCTCTCAACGCCGGACATACCGTTACCGGTAACATCCAAGGCACACCCTACTCCTATACAACCGGCATAGGGGCTTACAACGGTAACGGCGACGCCGGCCCCGTCGGTCTATGGATGGACGCGATCATTGATGAAGTCAGGGCTGAGCAGATGTTCCGTTCAACCAACTGGATATGGGCGACATATCTGACTGTGGCATCGAACACCAGTTTCATCTGTTATGGGAGCGTGGAGCCAACAGACATTCCTCCTTCCGCGTGGATCAAGCAATACTTTCCTGGAACCGCAACCAATAACTATGTCTATCTTGCCGAAAGCGATGCCGATGACAATGGCATGACGGTTTGGCAGGAGTACGTGGCGGGCATAAACCCAACCAATCCCAATAGCTGTTTCTCTATAGCTATCAGCAATCTGACTGGAAAGATTGTCGTGAGCTTTCCATCTTTTCAAACGAATTCGTACGATTCGGGACTGAAACGATACTACGATATAGAACAGTGTACGAATCTGACTGGCGGGTCATGGCAACCGGCTCCAGGCTATACCAACATTGTCGCGAAAAATGGTGTCATCGTATTCACTAATAAGACCCCCCAGAACTCGGTAACGTTCTATCGTGCAAAAGCAAGATTGGAATAAGTTTGGTGCCGGAAATAGAGCTTTATTCTGATTTTACTGTAAAGTCAGGAAGAAGGGCATCAAGGCAAAGGATGCGCTGCACATTTCGTGTGCTGTCGCCGGCGGATGCAAGTACTTCCTGACGACTGATGATGCCATCCTTAAGACCCTTAATAAATATGACAGGATAAGCGTGGTCAGTCCTATAGCTTTTATTATGAGAAGCGCATAAATGAATGCCGATACAGAAATTCGAAGCATGGGTATCAAGGCTCTATCCGATGTATTGGGGGATGTTCAATCGGAACGGTTCATTGCTCTTATTCTGCGGGAACCGTTTGACTAAACGGAATGGCAGAAGAGTCTTTGGTCCAAAGCAGGCGTGAAGGATCTCAGCAAAATGGCCATGACGTTTCGGCGCGGGCGCGGTGCCAAGGTGCGAACCATGACTTGAGTTTATGCGGTTTTCGCAAATCGTGGTGTCTCACCTTGTCGTCCTAAATCGGCGCATCAGCCGCCAAATCACGCTTCTGTTCATCAGCCTGCATCCATGGCGCGGGATCACTGCGCTAAGAAATAAGCGGATGTGCCGCTGGGGAGGGGCATGATGCCGGCTTTGCCTGAGAGAAGCATTTCAGACGATTCGACGGTGCCTTTGAGTTGCCCGGTGGCTTGGAACACGAGGTTACACATGACGATCGGGGTGTAAGCGGGTGTGTGGCAGCTCAAGAGCAGAAACAGGGGGGTGCTGCTTAGCAGCTCTTTATGCATTTGCCCAGAGCGTCGGTGATATCGTCAATGATCAAGAGCGCCGATGGTCTGATAAAGAGGAGATGGCGCGTGAATTGTTTCAAGCCCAGACTCGGAGGATAAGCATGGCTGAGTGCCACCGGAATTTGTATCGATTTGACTCCGATCGAATGAAGACGGTATTCTCATGACCATGAATCCCATGATCTATATTGAACAAACTCCCGGCAAGGGGGTCGGTGTCTTTGCAAGGATGGACATACCTGCAGGCACGGTAATAGAGAATTCACCAGTCATTTTGGTGCCTGATCCCGGCTGGAAGGAATTAGAGAAGACCGCTCTCAAAGATTACTATTTCGCGTGGGACGACAAGTCGGTGGCGATAGTTCTGGGCTATGGGGCCTTGTATAACCATTCTAATAATCCGAACGCCGACGTGGAATACCTGTTCGAAGAAAGACGGCTGAACTTCGTTGCGCTGAGAGATGTGCGACGTGGTGAGGAAATCTGCTTTGACTATCGCACCGACGAGATGCCGGAATTATGGTTCGATGTCGTCCAGTCTTGATTCACAATCCGAAATTACCACGAAACACTCAAAAATAGGATCTCCACGACAAAGTGCACGAAGGAAGGCTGTGGAAAATAGATTCCGCTGAAAAAGCTCCGCCCTCACGGAGGGCAGCTACAGAATATCGAAAATGCCCGGCTTATCCTGTGTAGCCGCGGTTCGTGACCACGGATTCCCAGGTTTGTCAGCGGAATCGAATTAGCAATTAGCACATCGGATGGCACTGCTGTCGTTCGCAAACCTTGAGAAGTCGTCTGACTTAAGTATTCCCCTTTTGCCCTGCAGCGGTGTCGTTAAAGAAATATCCTCTATTACGGCTTTCACTTCATCGCAGAGAACGTTCCAGTTTTCCGGTCAAAATCGTACTTGCGGCCATATACTGAGAATCGCCAGTGGTTTTCCTTTTCGGAGATTTGGATGCGGGAAGGTGTGCCGTTTGAGGCGCTCCATGACAGGGCGGTGACATTCTGCCAGTGGTCAGCATGAGTTGAATAAGCAACTGTGAGCATCGTGATCGCTTTCTTGTCACGATCCAAAGCTGGGAAATCACCGGATTTTGAGGAGACATTTTCCGGCGTCAGGTTTTCGATGCGCAACTGTGCTTTCTTGCCAGTCGCGCAAAAGCTGCCATTTCCCTGGGCAATCGCGGGATACTCCGGGTGAAACCGGAGTTCGAGATCGTGCGGCCGATCCAGCTGAATATCGTCAATGACCAGGAGCGCCGATGGTTTGATGAAAAGGAGATGGCGTGTGAATTGTTTCAAGCCCAGAGTCGGTGGATACGCGCCAGATGCTTCACCGGTAATCACATCGAAATCCGGGGTTGACCGGCATTCGGTAATGTTTGGTTCTCCTTGCAAAGGCAACGGCATTGGCAAGTTGAACCACTTTGTATGCTCTCCTCTTTGTCCTTCGCCGTCTACCAGCAGAGTATTGTGCTGTCCTGTTTCCTTCCAGCTATAGCCGTCATCGCGCAGCAACCATTCACCGTCCCCAAAGAGGACAAAATGATTCGCGTCTGGATGTACGTGCCCAATGCCCGGATCTTTCTTGAATCCCTTGCTGACTGCCTCGTGTCCGGCGGGCGGGCCGCATTTGAATACCAGCAGCGACTCGTCTCCAGACCAGTCGGATCGTGCGGAAACAATGCCGATATCGGCAAAATGATGGAGGGAAGGAAGATCGTTCGGGGACTTTACCTCTATCGTGGGGTCATACCAGAGAAGAGTCAAAAAGGGCGTAGTATCGCATGTAACCCTGCACTTCTCCAAAGTTTGCGCCAGCCACTGGGCGTGCCCGTCATGAAACCGGTGGGCCAGATTATAGAGCTGAAAATCCGGCCCGTAATAATCAGCCCGTGTGCAATCGGCGAAATCTACAATCGAATTGTTCTTCGCGCAGGCATTCTGGGGAAGCCCCAAATACAACCTATACATGGCGGTTTTCTTCCACCATGGACTGGCGAGGTCTTCGTGAAGCAGGTCCGCAGACAAGGTCCAGTATTTCAGCAAATACTCAGTTCCATAGCTCCAGTAACCCACGCCTTCCTGACTGGCTCCGTCATCGCCCAGCGCTTGCTCTGTGTACTGGAACTTGTCCCGCGCCACTTCCAGCCAATGCTTGCATGACGGTTCTCCGGGCATGGCTAGCGCCGCCGCAGCCAGGCCGGCCATGTTCACCCATAAATGGTTCTGTAAATACTGCTCCTTCCAATAACGGCCTGACGGCTCATCGGCGGCGGCACACAGTTTGTCGCCGCGCCGAAGCATGGTTTCCCTGATCGCCTTGAGTGTGTCAGCGTCGAGATCGGGTTGCATCCAGTCATAGACCATTGCCAGGCCAAAGAGAAGATGCCCGGCAGGCAGGTCCGTTCCATCCGTCTTGCCGGAGCCGCCCCACGTCGGGTATTGGCATGCCGCCAGTGCCCATTCCTTCGCTGCGCGTTTATATACTTCATCGCCCGAGAGCAACCACGCCATTGCCAATGTCGGCAACGCGTTACCCACCGTCCGTTCCCAAAGCTGCTCGGGATCTTTGTCCTTGATGGCTTCTTCGTAGACAGGAGGATGCTTCTTCACAAGGGAATCGGCTAGATTCCTAAGCGTATTCCACTGCGTCGTGCGGGTTGTCCGTATTTCTTCCTTAAGCGAAGCCACTCGCACAGTCGTGATGTACAATCGCGGATGAACAGTCTGATCCTGAGCGCAAAGCACATTGGACAGACATAATGTCAATGAACATGCGAGGGTTCTCGCGCACAGAATTATCAATTTTCGGATCATGATTTCGTTTCGGATTCAACTACCTGAAGACATCAGTAAGTGATTCTACAGTATCCTGCACTTTTCCCGGATTAAGAACATCAAGTCAAACCGTTTCCAACTGCTCTTCACCACGTCACCAGGAAGTGCTGACAAATCCTTTTCTCTCCGTATTTCAGGAACTAAAAGATTGTCTTTGGAGACTCATCGCTGTAACCATGACAAATTCGATTAAGGAACCAAGCCGCGACAACCCAAGGAGACATTACGCTATGCGAAAGTCCGTGTTCCTGTTCCTTTTTATTGCCTGCCTTTTGTTGACACACTCATCTTTTGGAGCACTTCCCATCGGCGGCGATTGGCCAGCATGGCGCGGTGACGGCTCCGGCATAAGCAGCGAGACCAATCTGCCCGTTTTCTGGAATGCCTCCAACAATATCGCCTGGCACACAGCAATTCCCGGCGAGGGCAGTTCTTCTCCAATAGTCTGCAAGCAACGCGTTTTCGTGACCGCGTCCTCCGATTCCGGCAAAAAACGACTTGTCTTATGTCTGGACGCCCTGACCGGAGCCATCCTGTGGCAACACGAGTTTCCATCCAACATAATTCCCAAGACTGATCCGAAGTCCGGCTATGCGCCAGCCACACCTGTGACTGATGGCGAAAAAGTGTTCGCCTTCTTCGATTCGCCCGGTCTGGTTGCACTGGACATGAAGGGCAATGTGCTGTGGACCGTTCCGCTTGGTCCGTTTAACAGCCCGTACAATGTGACGAGTTCACCTATTCTTTATCGCGATTCTGTCATTATGTGCTGCGACCATGCCGGACAGGCGTTCATCATGGCTGTGGGAAAGGTTGACGGCAAGCTACGGTGGCGAACTCCACGCCACCTCGACATCCAATTCAGCACACCGCTGCTCATCGAATATCAAGGAAAACCGCAGGTTGTCGTGAACGCCTCGACAGTCAAATCCTACAACCCGGAAGACGGCTCAGAGCTATGGTCTTGCGCGGGAATGATGCCCACAGTGGCTCCTAGCCCTGTCTATGACGGTTCGCTTGTTTATGTCGCGTCGGGCAGGAATGGGCCCGCAATGGCAATTGATCCCGGTGGTAAAGGTGATGTCAAGGAAGCTAATGTCAGAATGCAGATCGCCACGGGCGGCCCTTTTGTGCCTTCGCCGCTTGTTTCCTCTGTTCTAATTCTTCCCAGCGACGATGGAACGCTTCGCTTCATCAACGGACAGGGAAACGTGATTCTCACTCATAGACTGCAAGAACATTTTACAGCGTCGCCTGTAATGGCTGGAGACCTGATTTACTGGGTTGCCGAGAGTGGCGATACGTACGTCGTTGATACGAAGGGGCTGGCCACCGACAATCCGCAGGCCACGCTTGTTGCCCGAAACCAACTTGAAGGGGGCTGCATTGCGTCACCAGCCGTGGCTTCGGCACGGCTCTATATCCGCACATCGAACAGTCTGTTCTGCGTCACATCAGGTGCTCAAGCCCCAGCCGGATCCCCGCCGTCCAAAGTCGCAGACACACGCTCCTTCGATGATCTGAAGAAACTCTTCCAGCAGCATCCCGCCGCTGACGGTCCGGACATCGCGATTCGCCTGTCGGTTCTCGATGAACTCGCCATCCGAAAAGATCCCTCCGCAATCGAATTCTTGAAAACAGCCGCCCTGAATGATCCGCACTGGGACGTTAGCGAAGCGGCAGGGAAAGCGCTTGCCGGCTATGACGATCGGGCGGCAGGCCACGCATTGCTGGCGCTGCTAGGCGATTTCCGTCCTTATCTGAGGGTCATTGGCGCGCAGGGCCTTGGCCGGGTTGGCACTGCGGAGGCCAGGCAGCCTCTTCTGAAAGCCCTCGAAAATGGCGATCCGATAATTCGCATTGCATGTCTCGACGCGCTCGCAGGTCTTGTCCATATCGGAACGGCAGGAGCTGCCGAAGTTTTGCCGACCTTCCTTGCACGCACGCAGGATAAGGAAGGCTCAGTCCGTGCAGCCGCAATTCGCAGTCTTGCCGCGATCCGTGAACAGGCCGGCAATGGACACGATCAAATCGTTGACGCGATTATTCGTTCGTGCGCCGACGCCAATCCTATCGTGCGAAACGCCGCCGAGGCGGCACGAAAGACATACGGAATTGAGGACAATCGCGATACGAAATAGTATCCCTTCAGTTACTGGCTGGCCACAATGTAGCCGCGTCTGATAAGACGCGGTCCGCGCCGTATCCGGCGCGGCTACGAAGAAGAGGCCACTCTGAAACTGAGGCGATACACGAAATAGACGAGCACGGTTGACCAGCCGCGGCATCCCGCGTGTCAATGTGAGAACCTCATTATCCATAAAGAGAGCAATTCAACTGCTTCGCAGTCGCCCTGCTCTTTCTAGGATTATTCGAACAACTCGGCAATCACCATGTACGAGCGCAGGATATCCGTGGAAGAAACTATCCCGACAACCCGGCCAGCTTTGGACAGCACGGGCAGACAGTGTATCTGTTTTTCGATCATGATCCGGATGGTGTCAATAAGAGAGGTTTCTTCCGTGACCGTAAAAACATCCCGGGTCATGATTTGGAATGCCTTCAATTCAAGGGTCAAATCATCCTTGCGATCCGAAGCCACCGTTCCAGCCTTCATGCTTTTATAGGACTTGATATCGAGATTACTGATGATACCAACCAACACGCCATTGTTCAAAACCGGCAGATGCTCGATACAGCTTTTAGTCATGATGTTTTCGATCTCAGCCAGTGTCTTGTCCATGTTGACTGTTCTGGGATTGTGTTTCATTATCTTCGAAATCTTCATTGGAAAGTTTCTCCTTCGTTTCCGTCTATCGCAAATCAACAACACGAACCACTGGCTGCCGGGCTCCCGCTCAATTCAAACTTGAAAAAGCGTCGGCGAACGGATTGCCGAAACCCGGTTTGGGCGCAGGCTTTTTTGGCTCGCTCCGAACCTTGGGACCTGTCTGTACTGCGCTCCTTGGCTTCGCCTGTCCGGGAGTCTGCTTCATGGAAAGCGATATCCGCTTCCTCTCGGCATCGACCTCAAGAACAGTAACATTGACGCGCTGTTGGACTTTTACCACATCCATGGGATTGCTGACGAATTTGTCGGCCAGCTCGCTGATGTGGACAAGCCCGTCCTGATGAACGCCAATATCGACGAACGCTCCAAAATTCGTGACGTTCGTGACAATCCCGGGAAGCTTCATGCCCGGAGCAAGGTCTTTCATCTCGTGGACGCCTTCTGCAAAGGCGAAGGCCTCGAACTTCTGGCGCGGATCGCGGCCCGGCTTTGCGAGTTCCGCCAGAATGTCATTCAGAGTCGGAAGCCCGACCTTGTCGCTGACATATTTATGGGGATCAATTTTGGCGCGCAGCGTCGGGTCCGTAATCAAATCGCCAACCTGACACCCGAGATCGTTCGCTATTCTATCCACGATCTCGTAACTTTCCGGATGCACAGCGCTGGCGTCGAGCGGATTCTTTGCGCCCCAGATGCGCAGAAACCCGGCGCATTGCTCGAATGCCTTTTCGCCCAGCCGTGGGACTTTCTTCAATGCTGCCCTGCTTTTGAACGGGCCATTTTCGTCCCTGTGCTTGACGATGTTCTTCGCAATGATCGGCCCCAGCCCTGACACATAAGTCAGCAACTGCTCGCTGGCCGTGTTCGCTTCCACGCCAACGCTGTTCACGCAACTCATTACCGTATCGTCGAGCCGCTCCTTGAGCTTAGACTGGTCAACGTCGTGCTGATACTGGCCCACGCCGATTGACTTCGCGTCAATCTTTACCAGTTCAGCCAGCGGATCCATCAGCCGCCTGCCGATGGACACCGCGCCTCGCACGGTGATATCCTGATCCGGAAACTCTTTTCGAGCCACTTCCGATGCCGAATAGACGGATGCCCCGCTTTCGTTGACCATTACAATCTGCATTGGTTTGCTGAACTTCAACGCCCTGACAAAAGCCTCGGTTTCCCTGCCTGCCGTTCCATTGCCGATGGCTATGGCTTCTATCTTGAAATGCTCGCAAAGCTTTGGGAAGACCTTCTCCGCCTCACGCGCCTCGGCCGGCGAACTGGTGAGATGCATAACGGTATTGAAAAGCAACTTGCCCTGCTGGTCAAGGCAAACGACCTTGCAGCCGGTCCTGAAACCGGGATCGAGCGCAAGCACTGCTTTCTGCCCCAGCGGAGACGCCATCAGAAGCTCCCTGAGATTCTCCGCAAATACACGTATGGCCTCTGCATCGGCACGTTCCCGCGTGCTCATGCGCGTCTCGACCTCCATTGACGACGAGAGCAGGCGCTTGTAGCAATCTTCGGCAGCCGCACGCACCTGCCGCGCCGCCGGGCTGTTTCCTTTCACCACGCGGGCGGACAACAGCGCGATCCCCTCATCTTCCGGCGGCAGCATGCTGAAGACAAGAAATCCCTCCTTCTCGCCGCGGAACATGGCCAGCATGCGGTGACTTGGCGCATCCGCAACCGGTTCATTCCAATTGAAATAATCACGAAATTTGGCTCCTTCGGCTTCCTTGCCCTTCAGGACCTTGCATTCTATTTTCGCGTTACGCTCAAAAAACGAGCGCATTTCCTTCCTGATATTCGCATCCTCGTTGATCCATTCGCCGATGATGTCCCTTGCGCCAGCAAGCGCCTCTTCGACATTCTCCACCTTCTGCGCCTCGCTGACATAATCGGCGGCCATTTTTGAAGGATCTATTCCCGCATCCTGCGCGAAAAGCAGTTTCGCAAGCGGCTCGAGCCCCTTCTCCTTTGCGATGGTGGCGCGGGTGCGCCTTTTTGGACGATATGGCAGATAAATGTCTTCCAGCGCCGTCAGCGTGTCCGCGCCTGCAATGTCCTTCATCAGTTCGGCGGTAAGGAGCTGACGCTCATCCAGCGACTTGACTATCGCGACGCGCCGGTCGTCGAGGAGTTGCAGCTTCGCAAGCCGGTCCCTGATGTGCGTGATGGCCACCTCGTCGAGTTCGCCTGTCCATTCCTTGCGGTATCTGGCAATAAACGGCACTGTTGCCCCACCCTCCAGCAACGCTGCTGTCGCCATAACCTGCCGCGCCGTTGTTTTCAATTCCCCGGCAACCAAGTCTATGTGTTTCTCATTCATATCATTCTTTTTCCAATAAGATCGGATGATAAAGGACGCAAGTTAAACACTCTTCGTGAAGGTCTCAAGAAACAAAACACAAAAAAACAACAAAAAGCACATGAAGGTATGGCGAGACGCATGGCGCGCCGTCGCCTTGCGAAGCCGGGTCCCTGCCGAGCCGGAGCATGCTATCCCATGAAATTCGCCTGCCAATTGCTGCAACATTTGCAGGATAAATACGATCCAGGCAAAAAGGCCTGCTGACGCCCCCACTTTCTTCCGCAGCGTTATCGCTTTGCGTCAGCACTGAGGCCGGTTACATTATGGCTG
Source organism: uncultured Victivallales bacterium (assembly GCA_964487695.1). Classification (GTDB taxonomy): domain Bacteria; phylum Verrucomicrobiota; class Kiritimatiellia; order UBA8416; family CAZASC01; genus CAZASC01. The sequence continues at coordinate 8,028 of CAZASC010000007.1, read as the reverse complement.
ACCATGAACAAGATCGCACTGATCGCAATAAACGCCCGCTACAGCCACACGAGTCTTGGCATGCGCTACCTTCGCGCCAATCTGGGGCCTTTGCGCGACGATTCCACGCTCCTTGAATTCACCTTGCACGACCCGCCCTCCTCGATCGCCGTGCGGATATTGCAAGACCAGCCTGCACTGATAGCCATCGGAGTTTACATCTGGAACCGTCTGCAAGTGGAAAAAGTTGTAAACATTCTGCGGGCAACCGCACCGGGCATTCCGATTGTGCTGGGCGGACCGGAAATCAGCTTTGATACCACCTCCGCACTCGCAACAGCGGTCGCTTGCGTGGTTTGCGGCGAGGGTGACATGGTGTTTCGCACGATCTGTGAAGCCATGCTTTCGGGCCAGTCTCCGCACGCAGTCGTTCCAGCCGTTCAACCCGACCTTGCCGAAATCGTGCTGCCATATGACGAGTACAGCGAGGACGATCTGGCGAACCGGATCGTCTACGTGGAAACCAGTCGCGGCTGTGCATACGGTTGCGAATACTGCATCTCGGCCATCAATCCCGGCGTCCGCCATTTCGACCTCGATCGGGTGCTGCCTGCGTTCGGCCGCCTGCTGGAGCGTGGCGCCCTGCGTTTCAAGTTCGTTGACCGCAGCTTCAACCTCGCACCGGATCACGCATGCAGGGTGCTCGACTTCTTCCTCGCCCGCTGGAAGCCCGGCATGTGCCTGCATCTGGAAATGACGCCTGACCGAATTGCACCGTCACTCCGAACCCGCATCCTTCAATTCCCGCCGGGTGGCCTGCATATTGAAGTCGGCATCCAAACCTTCACGGAGGAAGTTGCCCGCCGTGTGGGACGTGACACAGACTTTGAAGCAGCCGCGGAAGGAATTCGATTCCTTGTCAACGAAGCCAAAGCGGAAGTTCATGCCGACCTGATCGCCGGGCTGCCAGGCGAAACACCGCAAACGTTCGAAACGGGCATTGACCGGCTGATCGCGCTCCACCCTTCAGAAATGCAAGTCGGCATTCTGAAGCGTCTTCCCGGCGCTCTTATTACCCGGCATGAAAAGGAACGGGCTCTACGTTTCCGCCCCACCGCGCCATACGATGTCCAATCAACCAGCGCGATGGATGAAGTTTACATCGGGAACATCCGACGCTTTGCAATGCACTGGGATCGTATCGTAAACCGAAAATGGTTTCCGCGCACAATCCCCCTGCTCCTTGAACAGCAGCCGTCGGCATTCCATGCCTTCGATCAATTCAGCCGGCTGGTGGAACGACAACTGGGCCTTTCCGGCTTTGGAATGGTTGATACGGCGCACATACTCTACAAACTTCTGACCGAGGTTCACATGTTGCCGCCAGATGAGGTACGCCCTTCTTTGCAAGCCGACTATCTGTCGGATGGACGCCGTTTCGGCGTGCCGCATTTCATGCGGTCCGCGCAACAGCCTCAAATGTGAGATTCGTCATGCATGATTGTTGAGGTCAGCGGTCATTCCGGGCAAGCTGTCTTCCGCACAGCTCATGGCTTTTGCATGCCTTGCTGCATGGCGGGGATATGTTTGAAGAACTCCATAAACATTCCGCCCAGCGCGCCAAATATGAGCAATATCGTCAAGCCCGCGAAAAAGCCCAGTACCGATGTCACTACGCCGGCTATCGCAATTCCGGTCCCTTCAAGTTCAAGCGGCTTTCGGTTGATCTCACGCATGGCCAGAATCGAGAATACGAGTCCGAGGATGGCCAGAACCATTCCGAAGAAAAAGACGCATGGAGGAACGATCGACATTATGCCCAGAACCATTCCTGCAATGGCCTTGCCGCTGGTCTTCCTGCTGGCTGTTGCCACTTGCGGCGATTGTTGATTCGGCGAGGCGAGCAACGGCGTTAACGCCGGGACTGGAGAGGACACCGGTTTGGGCGCTTCCGGAGGAGCTGCTTTGATTTCCACCGGCTGCTTGCAGTCCGGACAGTAAACCATTTCGCCGCTCATGGTCGGCGGCGCTGGAAATCGTTTGCTACACTTGGAACAAGCCACTGTAATGTCAGCCATTGTCAAAACTCCTGTCCGGGTCCAGCGTTTCGTTTCTTTTCCAGATTTCGCGATAATGCCAGAATAATAGATGGAATTCAAGAAGAGGAGATACTTGCAAAAAACATCGCCTAAATTTGTGAAAAAGACAATGATGACGCTTCGGTGGAATCGCGACGCCGGCAATGTAATATGAACAAGCGGCAGGACATCGAGTTGTTTCGAATTATCAGCGCCTTTGGCATAGTGTGCTGCCACTGCACCGTGACAGGAGTGGAATTCTCATATGCAGGGCTGATCGTGTTTCTGATAATGTCCATGTATCTTGCAGGCAGGAGCATGTATTCTGGTGATCATTCCGTAATCCGCAGAGTCAAACGCCTGCTTATTCCATGGGCCATTTGGTTCGTAATTTACGGCGCGAACAACCTCCTGAGCCATGCGTCCATAATCCCGATGAATAACGGCATCATCGAGGGAATCCTGGCCGGCCCAAATATCCATCTATGGTACATGCCGTTCATATTCGTATGTCTTACGCTATTTGATGTTGTCAGAAAATATGCGTCAAGCACTTCAATTGCCTGGGCAAGCGCGACGCTAACCGCCCTCGTGCTTGCCTCCACTCCTGTGTGGCGGCATTCATCCATGGCTCTTGGTTGTCCGCTTCCGCAGTATGCGCACGCAGTGGCCGGTGTTTTATTGGGCGTTTTCCTGGCATATGTCACCGGACTCCCGAGGAAACTCGGAATGTTCCTTCTGCTGATAATAACTGCTGCCGATTTATCGGTCTTTCATTATGAGGGTATAGGCATTCCCTATTTGATTGGCATTGTCGTGGGCTGCATTCTGGCTTTTCGCCTTCTCGAAAAGGTAATAAAAATAGATGTCACGGCCCTCTCTGAATGTTCGTTAGGCATATATCTCCTGCATCCGCTGTTGGTTGGCATCTTTCAACAGCATCATCTTGTGAGCGCAATGCTGATGCCCGTGACCGTCTTCTCTTCAGCGGCATTTCTAATCTTCATGCTGCGCCGATTTCTCCCACGACTGGCGAAATATTGCACATGACTCAGGCCTTCCACGGAGTGTCCCTTCAGAAGCTGTGAACAAATTGTAAAGTGCGTCGCGTGAGGTCACGCATCCTGCAATTTCATTGGCTTCTTAGACCACTTTGTAGGTCCGGTCACTGACCGGGCGATAATTTCAGCTTCTCAGTTGTTTCGTGCCCATAAGGTTAGAGTGTTTGCATAAGCGGGAACCTAAGCTTACCTGCTTTGCATAACTGACACATACAAGTGCAAACGTTCATATGGTGCGCAAGTGGAGAGATCCTGCGAGTTACCTTGGCGCAGCGTGTTGGCAGTTCATGCCATGATGTTGACATTTCTACGAGCACCCTGAAAGGGTGCAATTACTAAGCCCGAGGTAGAACCTCGGGATCGCATCCAACCCAAACCAGATCCCCCAGAGGCCAAATGGAGCGAAGATTGACAACGTTCCCGTCTCGCTCCAGCCGGCCTCACTTTCTTCCTCTCTTCCACTACCCAGGGCGCTGCCCTGGGCTGTGGAGTTCGACCCCTTCAGGGTCGTTCATTTCATCGTCTCTTCTTGGTCTGCAAAACTGAACTTGACGCGAATGCGAAGCTTCGATGTGGCGCGCAAATTGGAAATGGTACTTCAATGGATATGGTTCTGCTTGCACAGACTCTATTGATGTGGTGTCATGCCCGGACAGTGTCAACAGACGAGTCAACATTGGATGAAGTTGCAGGCCAGACCACGAACCGGCAGCACCCACGTGATCCCTTTCACGGCGTCACGCTTGCGAAAATGCTGGATGAGTTGCTGGCGCACCATGGCTGGGAGGAGTTGGGAAAACAGATTCCAATCCGCTGCTTCACATCGAATCCCAGCATCAGCTCCAGTTTGAAGTTCCTGCGTCGGACACCCTGGGCGCGCTACAAAGTCGAAGGCCTGTATTGGCACTATCTGATTGCTATGGAAGACAAAACGCTTCCACACGATTAGCCCGCATTTCTCACAAATTAGGTCTTCACAGACCTCTTGAAGTTTGGCACAGGGCTGCTAGCATGCCACACCGATGACTTCGACTACCACAAAGGAATCCAGCGACAATCCAGTGCCTGCGAAGCGCGACTGGCGCTTTGAGCGTTGCACCCGGCTGTATGGCGTAGAGGCGATGGCTGTGCTGGCAGGCAGCCACGCTGCTGTGTTTGGGCTTGGCGGCGTGGGCAGCTATGTCGCCGAGGGCCTTACCAGGAGCGGAGTTGGGCGGCTCACCCTCGTGGATTTCGACAAGGTCTGTGTCACCAACATCAACAGGCAGCTGATCGCGCTGACCGGCACAGTGGGACAGTCCAAGGCTGACCTCATGGCCGCCCGCGTGACAGCCATCAATCCGAAGGCCGAAATCAGGACGTGCAATGAATTCTACGACAAGAACACGTCAGCATCACTGCTGAATCCGAGGCCGGATGTGGTTGTGGACTGCATAGACAACATAACAGCAAAAATGCACCTTGTTGCCACCTGCTGTGAGCAGGAGATTCCGGTTGTGAGCGCACTTGGGGCAAGCGCCAAGCTGGATCCCACGCGAGTCAGAATTGTTCCACTCACCGAAACACATACCGATCCGCTTGGCCGAGCCGTCCGGAAATTCGTGCGCCGTAAACATGGCGTGGACGAGAGCAGGCTGGAGAAGGTTGTGGCCGTCTTCTCCGACGAGCCCGTCATGATGCCGCTGACAGGTCACGAAGGGATTGTTTGCGGGGTCAACTGCGTCTGTCCCAACGGCGACAACGAGCACCACACGTGCAAGAAAAGGCATGTGATTTACGGCACGTCTGTTTGCGTTACCGCCGCATTCGGCATGGCGGCAGCCAGCGCTGCGATCCGCATGCTTCTTGGAATGAATCCATTTTCGCCGGAAGCATCTCCGTCCGGAAAGAAACGAAAATAGACCTTTCGAAGTCTTTTGGAGCCGGGACGCCATCGTCCCTGTGACCATCTGACAGACCATTGGTCTGTCTGTGTCCTCTCTTCTGGCGTCTCTGTATTGTCCAATACGGCGCTCCTGCGGATTGTACCGCTGCAACTGCTTTCTGTGGCAAGTCTGTCATAGTTCACGCAGTTCCTGAAATATCGGATTCATCACACTTCTAATATCGCGGATAACCACAGCAAACTCGTCCGGGATGTCAGAACCCTGGAATTTGCGCAACAAAGCGCGCCATTCTCTTTGTTTTGCTTCGCCAAAGGCGGGAGTGAAGCAGACTGGGTCGTCGGGGATGGCAGTCTTACGACGGGCGAACGTGGCGACGATTGCTGCGCGAAGAGAAGCCCGCGCCACTGCTTCGTGATGGAATAACATCCATACGTCAAAGAAGTCTTTCATCCGACTGTTGAGTTCGCCGAGATAGACCATGGCTTGCAGTTTCTCTGCCACGGCGGTCTCAACGGAATAGGCACGCAAGCGCGGAGCGGGTTGATCCAATAGCACAGGATATTCGATTTCTTTGGGCGCAGGCGTCATCGCGTCGCCAAATCCGACATCCACTTGCATCGCCACTCGCGCACGATCGAGATAACAAACGAATTGAACACGCACGCCCGGATAATCGGCATCCTCTTTGATTTTCTCCGTTGTCAGATCTGTGGTGTCAAAATGCAAGCCATCGTCCGGCACTTCCTGCCCGCAAATCGTCTCAATCAATTCACGGACTCTGCCCTCGCTGTTGTCAAATCTGCCAAGCAGGTCTATATCACGGGTGGGGCGAAATGGCATGGTGGCATGCGCCCTTGAGCACGAAATGCGTCTTTGCCGGCGAGACACCCAGCCGATACAGAAAACGTTCCATGGCGTAATACTGCAGCAACTCGTTGAACGGTCGGCCTCGCTGTTTCGCCAGAGCCAGAAGGCGATCATGTACCGAGTGAGCCTGATTCTTTGGAGCGGTGGCGCTGGTCACAGCGAAGACTCAAGATAGGGGCGCATGACATTGTGGACACGACAAATCCGCGCGTATCGCGTGATAGTCTCCACGCGCAACCCATATTTCGTTCGATACCTGCGCAGGGCATCGAGCACGGTTTCCATGCCGAGTCTTTTCCGGTATTTGAAGCAATCAGCGATGGTCTTCTCTGGACTGTAGACTCGCACGCTACTGCCGTCCACCGAGTGAGTCTCTATACCTTCGCTGTATGCGGCGGTGGAGAACCAGTACACATGCACTGGCGGATAATCGAAACGCGGCGGTTCGGCGCCGCGCGGCAGGGCGCAGTCCACGACATGAGGCACTTCCGCAGTCATTTCGTGAAAAGCCAGGGCGGAGACCAGGCAAATTACCGCACGCGGCACTTTGCGACTGATGGTGACGAGATCGGGCTGGGTCTGCGGCGGCAGATCGCTCAGGCGATACAGACCGCGCGCCATAGCTTTGATAACGCCATCGTCGCGAAGCCGGTAAAGAGTTGCTGGATGTATGCCTTCAGATATGGCATCTCGGACGCGCATGATGCCGCCATGGCCGCGAAAGCATTTTACGGTTCTTTCCGCCGTCATCTTCTGTTTTCTCTTGTTTGTTGTTGGTATCATAATTACCAGCACATCCTTATAACTGCTGGTAGATATATCACTTGGCATCCGCCTGTCAACCGGCAACGAGAATGAGAAGTTCGACTCCAGAAAGCATTTGGATCAGCACTTGCCTCTGCTTCTGAGTTCTAACATGCTAAAACAGGTCCATCACTGATGTCCTGTTCCTGACCGCATACGGTACAGGCTCTCAGTGAAGCCACCCTCTTTCTCAAACGCTTTTGCCTGCGCGCCCAGCTGGCGTTCCAACAGGAGAGGCTCAAATTGAGCAGGGAAATCGCCCCGTTCGCCACGTAAACCGTTGGAAACTCCTTGGGAGACACGGACAAACACTGACCGACACGGATACCGTCGAACGTCACACTCTTCTCACTTTGTCAGTCAATGTCTGTACATATTCTCTCTATCCATCGCATGCCGCCCTACCCCGCCGTCAGTTTGCGCCCAATGCGGGTAACCGGGGACGTAAAGGCAGGGAAATATTCAATACACAACACTCAATAATCAATGCTCAAGGCGGCCAGGTGACCACACCGTGCTTTTTGGGGCGGGTAAGTTTTAGAAGGAATTGGACGTGCAAGCCCCTTCCTCGGGAATCGGCGCGACGGAGCGCGCCTCCCACACTGCTCTCCTTCCACACTGGCAGGAAGAAAACGAACGGAGTCCGCAACGTGGGAGGCGCGCTTTGCCGCGCCGATGACTCAGGATGACCAAAATGAAGCAATGGAAGGAGACCCGCCGCACCGAATTGCAGATGCGCCCTTGTGTCCGTGTCTGGCGATGTTCTGCTTGAATGAGCGCCGTCTATATGATGTCATGGCGGCTCTATGAACAACGACGCTAAAACCAAAAAGTCCGATCAAAGACCTTCCAGTGCATTTGCCGGGACAATCGCTCGATCAGCACATGCAGGACGTTATAGATGACAAGGTCTTGACCCATATCCTCATCGCCTGTCTTATGGTTTACCTCGCTGGATTTGAGTGGTGCCGTCAGTACTTCAACATGAAACCAGCTCCGAAAACCTTCACTGTGTTGGTAATTCCGATCATTGGCTACAGCATTTGGCGCATCATTAATGCAATGAAGGAAATTGAACAACTGAAACTGGGAAGAACCGGAGAACGAGCAGTTGGTCAATTGTTGGAGGAGAAACTTAGGCCAATGGGCTGCCAGGTCTTGCATGATATACCATTCGCGGGATTCAATATTGACCACGTAGTGATCGGTCCTACCGGTGTCTACTCCATCGAAACCAAGACACAGAGCAAGCCAGCCAAAGGACCGGCGAGTGTTCAGTACGACGGGCAGAATGTAATCGTCAACGGCTTCAAGCCGGATCGTGATCCAGTGGTTCAGGCCAAGGCCAATGCT
>CAZASC010000006.1:69133-99676 GCA_964487695.1 uncultured Victivallales bacterium | reverse complement strand
CAGAAGCAGGAGATGACGGAATTGGAGACGAAACAGAACGCGTCTCGCAGGAAACTGGTTGTTCAGGAATTGGCGTGGGTGCGCATGAATGCGTCAAGTCGGCTGACCAAAAACAAAGCGCGCTTGAAGCGATATGAGGAACTCGCGGCACAGGAATTCGACGCCAGGGAAGAACGGCTGGCAATTCAGATACCTTCGGGCCGCCATCTGGGCGACAGGGTGGTGGAAGCCGTAAATCTGACCATGGCATACGGAGAGCGTGTCATAATGGAGAACGTGAACTTCAGCCTCCCTCGCGGCGGCATTGTGGGTGTCATTGGCGGAAATGGCGCGGGCAAAACCACACTGTTTAAACTGATTACCGGGCAGGAAACATCCACCAGCGGAGAGGTCGTCGTAGGCGAAAGCGTCGACATTTCGTACGTGAACCAGTCGCGTGACGATCTCGATCCGAACAGGGCTATCTGGGAGGAGATTTGCGATGGGCATGACACCGTCGAGGTGGGAGGACGGCAGATGAACAGCCGTGCCTATTGCGCGAGATTTAACTTCAAAGGCGCTGAACAACAGAAGAAAGTTGGTGTGCTGTCAGGCGGCGAACGCAACCGCGTTCATCTAGCCAAGCTGCTGCGTACTGGCGGGAACCTTTTGTTGCTGGATGAGCCATCAAACGACCTCGATATCGCTACGCTGCGTTCGCTGGAGGAGGCGCTGGCAAATTTCGGTGGGTGCGCAATGGTAATCAGCCATGATCGCTGGTTTCTTGACCGCATAGCCACGCATATCCTGTCTTTTGAAGGGGACAGCGAGGTTGTCTGGTTCGAGGGCAACTATCAAGCCTACCACGAATGGCGACGCCAGAAGATGGGCGACGAATGGCAGCCCCACCGCGTGCATTACAGGCCGTTCAAACACTAGCATATTGACTTATCGGTGGGACCAGCAGCGTCATAGGCGCTTACGAATTTGCTCTTAAGATTTTCGCCTGGATATTCATAGCGCACTTTGAACAGATTCCACTCATGAGTCGCCATTACCAGGTCGCCGCCATCGCCAATTACAAAATTACCGATGCGATTTTCTGTCGTTCTAAACGCTGTGTCGTAGTAGCTCAGAGACTTGAAAAAACTTTCTCTGATAAGAATCTTGATATCCATCCCGGCCTCCTTCGTGAGGAGTTTCGTGAGAATCATATCACGGAACTCGTCACGGAGGAGCAGTGGCTCACCGGAACACTGGCATATGTACAGGAACTTTGTGGAGCGTGTAAGTATGTTTTGAACCTCATCCTGCAGCCATTTGTAGTTTCTGGCGATGCAGATGTTATACGAGTCGTCCGCGAGGGCGAAAGCAATTTTCTTGAACAATCTTTTAATCACGGTACAGAGTCCAATTGTCCCAAGGGCTGCGGATTTTTCCGATCATGCCGGCGCAATGCGAGCGATTCCTCCCATATATGGGACAATCGCATCAGGAAGCACGACGGAACCGTCCGCCTGCTGGCCATTTTCCAGAATTGCCACGACCAGTCGCGGGCAGGCCACTCCTGATCCGTTCAGTGTGTGGACAAAACGTGTCTTCCCCTGTTTGTCCCTGTATCGTATTCCAGCCCGTCTTGCCTGGAAGTCCTCGAAATTGCTGCATGACGAGACTTCCAGCCAGTCGTTTTGTCCCGGCGCCCACAATTCCAGATCGTAGCATTTTGCCGCCGAAAAACTGATGTCGCCGGTGCATAGCTCAAGCACTCGATATGTCAGGCCAAGCCGCTGCAAGATATCTTCGGCGTTCTTTACCAGCTTCTCAAGCTCGTCATACGAAGTCTCAGGCTCCACGAATTTCACCATCTCGACCTTGTCGAACTGGTGGACACGTATCATCCCTCGTGTGTCCCTGCCAGCCGCGCCAGCTTCGCGCCGGAAGCAGAGGCTGAAGGCAGTGAGGTAGACCGGAAGCGGCTTTTCGATTGTCTCGTTCATGTAGTAGTTTGTCACAGGCACTTCGGCCGTGGGAATGAGATAGAGGTCGTCTTCGTTGATGCGATACATGTCGCCGGCCATCTTTGGAAGCTGGCCTGTGCCCGTCATTGAGGAAGAGTTGACCAATACTGGCGGCCAAAGCTCAGTGTACCCATGGTCCTTGATATGAACATCGAGCATGAAATTGATGAGCGCGCGCTCAAGTCTGCAGCCGAGACCAACCAATAGTGGGAAACCGGCTCCCGTTATTTTTGTGGCACGGGCGAAATCGAAAATGCCGAGTTTCTCGCCGAGTTCCACATGTCCCTTTGGCTTAAACTCAAACGTTCTCGGTTTGCCCCATTCCCTGGCAATGCGGTTGGAGTTCTTGTCCGGTCCCACCGGAAGACTGGAATGCGGAATATTCGGGACGCTGAGCAGAATATCGTTCAATCCGATCTCAACCTCTTTCACCTGGCTGTCCAGCATGGCAATGCGTTCGCCTAACTCCCGCATTTCAGCCTGTGTCTTGTCGGTATTCTCGCCCTTCTTCTTCAATGCGCCGATGTCCTTCGACACCTTGTTCCGTTGGCTTTTCAGGGATTCGACTTCAGTGAGAATACTTCTTCTTTTCTCGTCGAGCGCAACTATTTTGTCAATCAGACCCGTATCGGCGCCGCGCGAGTCAAGACCTTTGCGGACTTCCTGTTCCTTCTCACGGATTCGTTTGATATCCAGCATGTTAATTTCTCCTGTTTATCGCGCCCATCATAATACATCCGGCTTCAGCAACAAATCAAAATGCCAAAAAAGATGTTGCATTATAATGCTGATTATGGCAAATTATATATCTTGAACATGGGTCGCGCGGAAATCGACCACAAAACTGTCGGCGATTAACTCCCCATTCCCACGGCCCATGTTCTTTTTCACTATTCCCTTCAAAAGCTTGCATTATCGCGTTGCGCGGGGATTACGGCTTGGCAACATTCTTGTTGCGGGAGAATCCGGGCTAAAGTAGCATTTTACATCATGCCTGAATCCATAAAGTCACGTCATAAGTTTCTGCAGCGCTTCGCTGGCGTGATATTTCTGTCGTTGACCGTGGTGGCGGCGATTGTTGAAGGCGAGGAGATGCCAATTGACGTTACCTCGTCTGTCCTTGGCGCGCTGGAAAAGTCCGATGGGCAACTTGTCCGCACGGTTCTCGACAACGGCACAATATGCCTGGTCAAGGAAGATCATTCGGCTCCCGTTGTTGCGGTTCAGATATGGATAGGCACCGGTTCAATGGATGAGCAGGAATACCTCGGCGCAGGTCTGTCGCATGGGATCGAACACATGATTTTCAAGGGCACGCTTAAAAGGGCCGTCGGACAAATTACAAAAGAGATCAACGAAGCCGGTGGTAAAATCAACGCCTACACGTCGCTGGATCGGACTGTCTTTCATGCCGATCTTCCGTCGCGCAACTGGCGTGTGGGGCTCGACGTTCTTTCGGACGCTGTCATGCATGCGACATTGCCCGAAAAGGAATGGGACAAGGAAAGATTGGTGATTTTGCGAGAATTCGCGATGGGGGAGGACAATCCCGATCGGGTGCTGGATAAACTGCTGTGGGCGACATGCTTCTCCGTTCATCCCTGCCGGTTCCCTGTCATTGGCTACGACAACATGTTTAAGAAGCTGACGCGCGACGATATGGCGTTGTTTAAAAGGCGCAATTACGTGCCCGACAACATGATTATCGTAATCGTTGGCGACATAAACGCAGGGGATGTTGATGCCGCCATTCGCGATGACTTTGCGAGCTTCGATCGCATTGCGCACGAGCCTGTTGTCCTACCTGAGGAACCGCGCCAGATCGCGCCACGGTTCGCCAGGAAAACCGGGCCGTACAAAGTCTCGCGACTTGCCTGGGCGTATCACACTGTGCCGATGAGTCATCCCGATCTTGCGGCCCTTGACCTTCTGTCTCAAATAGTGGGCAATGGCAATAGCTCCCGGCTTGTGCTTGAGATCAAGGAAAAGGAGAGTCTGGTTCATGGCATCGGCGCGGCTTCCGAGACGTTGCGCGACGTTGGAATCTTCGAGATCAACGCCGAGTTCGAACCTGGCAAGGAGACCGATGTAATCTCCGCAATACAGAAAGAGGTTGATTCATGGTCCAGCTCGCGGTTCTCGGAGGAGGAGCTTGAACGGGCTCGCCGGAAGATTTTGGTCGGAGCTCTCTCCACTCTGGAGACAGCCAGTGGGCAGGCCGGCAGCTATGCCACTGGCGAATTTTATGCGCAAGACCCGAGGCGCCAGGAAACATACCTGTGCCAGATCCGGAAAGTGACGCCAGAATTGCTTGAGGAAGTGGCGAGGAAATATCTGCGCAGCGAGAACAGAACGCTGGCAATTTTGTCGCCGGAAACGGCCGAAGCCACAAATATGGTGAAACAATTCGCCTTAACAAACTGTCCGCCGCGTAAAATTGCGCTTTCCTGCGGCGTGCCATTGATCGTTCGCGAGGATCATCGGCTTCCGTTCGTTTATTTCTGCGTTTCATTCGGTGGCGGGTCGCTTTCGGAGACCGATTCAAACTGCGGAATCACCAGGCTAATGTCCAGCCTCATGGTAAAAGGTACTAAGACCAGGTCGCGGGAGGACATTGCACGCGCAGTGGAATGTCTGGGAGGAATGCTTGAGCCTTATTCGGGATATGATGGATTTGGCCTGCAGGCCAGGTGCTTGTCGTCCGATGCGGAAACTTTCATGGATATCCTTTCTGATTGCCTGTTCAATGCTTCCTTTCAGGAAGAGGAAATTGAGAAGCAGAAGATCGTTCAACTCGCGCAACTTGACCAGGAACAAGAGCAGCCGTCCGTTCTTGCCAAAACAACGCTGCGTGAGCTTCTCTTCCATGGGCACCCGTACAGTTACGACCTTATGGGTACGAAGGAAACGCTGAGTAAAATAACCCGCTCGGATCTTCAGGCGCAGTTGAAAAAAGAGATCGTGTCGGGAAACATGGTCGTGGCAATTTTCGGCGATATTACGGAATCGAATACGGTTGCGCTGGCCGGAAAATATCTGATAAAAATTCCTAATGGTGCGGTGCCGTCGAACGCGCTGGCGAAACCGAATCCAGCGCTTCCGGCCAGAATGGAGCACAAGGAACCGGTTGCGCAGACCGTGCTCATGGCTGGATTTCCAAGCGTAAGCATCAAAGATCCACGAAGCGATGCATTGACGCTTTTGCAGACGGCGATGAGTGGACTTTCGTCCGATCTGGCGGTGTCGATCAGGGATAAGCGCGGGCTGGCGTACTATGTAGGAGCCAGCCAGATAACGGGGGGCGAGGCCGGAGCTTTTGTTATCTATGCAGGAACGCGCGAAGACGCGGTGAAGGAAGTTGAAAGCCTTTTCAGGAAAGAGATGGCAAGAATCGTTGAAAAAGGCCTGCGCGCGGATGAACTCGAGCGGGCAAGAGGACAAATAACAGCCGATTTCGACATGAGCTTGCAGGACAATCTCGGAACGGCGATGCGATGTGCGCTTGACGAATTGAGTGGGCTCGGATACGAACACGCTTTCGACACGAAAAAAAGGTTCGAGATGCTCACTGCAGAGGACGTGCAGCGGGCCGCGGCTTCGATCTTTTCCGAGCAGAAGATGGCTGTTTCCATCATCCTGCCGGAACACAGGGAAAAAGGCGGAAGCGTAAATCGTGATTAACGGGAGAGTCGATTTGTTTACAATCTCTCTCGGGTTTATTCAAGATTAAGGAGACGATGAGTATGACGGACAAAAACTCACACGAAGACATGAACAAGATATTATTTGCCAATCTAGTTATGATGCTCGGCAGTTCCGCGATACAGCAGTTGGGCAAGCTGATCAATCCGTTGACCGGCAAGACGGAAATCAATCTCGAAGGCGCGCAGATGACGATAGACATGCTGTCCATGCTGAAAGAAAAGACCAAAGGCAACCTCGACAAAGAGGAGGACAAGATGATCACAGACCTTCTTTCGTCGCTGCAGTTGAATTATGTTGAGACTGCCGAAACCACGAGAGCTCAAGGCGAAAAGAAGGACGACCAGACACCTGTCTCCACACCTGCATCGGCTGGTACAGAATCAACTTCATCTGCCGCCGGACCAGAGGCTGCTAAGGAAAGCAAAGCCCCAAAATTCCACAAGTCGTACGGAGCTTAGGAATCTGCGCGCTCGCGCACCCCGGAGACGTGTAAAAAGTGCCAATTGTTCGTTTTTTCGAAAAAGGACGATTACGGCGCCTTATATCGCCTAAATCAGCCAGATAACCTATAGGAATGTTTCCTACATTATTCTGTCCGTTTGTTTTTGATTTCAGGCGTTGCGTAGCCAATAATACCTGCCATGAGACCCAAGAGAGATCTGTCTGGCATCCGAGTTCTGCTTATTGAAGACGACGAGGCTTGCAGACGTGGCGTGACGATGATTCTGGAACGGAAAGGTGCAGTTGTCACGGCATTACCCGACGCCGAGCAGGGTGTCGAGCTTTTCAAGCGTTCCGAATTCGATGTCATAGTCACAGATATAGTGCTGCCAGAGATGGACGGTATTGAGCTGCTGCAGCACATTCGCCGTCAGAATGCCGATGTTCCCGTGATCGTTGTCACTGGATACGGAAGCGTAGACACAGCCGTCAAGACTCTCAAGCTTGGCGCGCAGGATTACATTCTCAAACCATTCGAGGACCAGGAAAAGATCATCGATTCCGTGTGGACAGCTGTGGCGCAGCATAAACTGATTCTCAGGAATAGATCGCTGCAGGAACAATTGAGGGAAAGCGAACAGACTTTTCGGGCGCTTTTCAACAATGCAAACGATGTGATCTTTCTACACGGTATAAACGAGCATGGCGAGGTCGGCAAGTTCACCGAAGTAAACGATATGGCCTGCAAAGGGCTGGGTTATAGTCGGAGCGAACTGCTTGACATGACGTTGCTGGACATCACCGCGGAAGAGCTTCGGGGGGAGACCACGCGCATGATGAAAGACCTTCTCACGTGGGATAGCATTGTGTTCGAGACATTCCGCGTGACTAAAGACGGAGACAGGATCCCTGTGGAGATCAGTTCCCATGTGTTTACTCTGAAGGGATGCAATGTGGCGCTTTCAATATGCAGGGACATATCCGATCGCAGGGAGATGGAGATGAAGATCGCCGACGCCAGCGAAAGGGAACGCAGGACTCTCGGTCGCGATTTGCATGATGTGCTTTGCCAGGATCTAGCCTCGATAGAAATGCTCTCCAGCTTGCTCAAAACAACTCTGGAAAGAGAATCATCGGCAGGACGTTCTGATGTCAATATGATTTGCGATCTGGCACGGCGCGCAGTTGTGCTGGCACGACGCATGAGCAACGGTCTCTATCCGGTGGAACTGGAAAAGGAGGGTCTTCACGCGGCGTTGGAACACCTGGCATTTAACGAGGAGAGCATATTTCATGTCGCCTGCACTTTCTCGGGAGACAGGAAAATCAGAGCCGCCGGGCAAGCCGCTTCGCTGCATATTTTCAGGATCGCCCAGGAAGCGGTGCATAATGCGATCAAGCACAGTGGGGGGGAGAAGATTTCGATAAAACTAGAACGCGAAGATGACGGCATGCTGCTTACTATTGATGATGACGGTAAAGGCATGTCACAGGATGCGGATAAATCCGGCGGCATGGGCCTCAATATCATGAAATATCGGGCAAAGGTGCTGGGGGCGGATTTGAAAATATCCGGACGGAAAGGAGGCGGCACCAGAGTCACTTGTTTCTGGCGATAGAAATGAAGACTTTTTCACAGAAGAATAAAGCCAAGATACTCGTGATCGACGACCATCCGGTAGTGCGATATGGCATTTGCCGCCTGCTGAGCGCCGAGCGGGATCTAGTTGTTTGCGGCGAGTTGGATGACGGTATTGATGTCATTAACGTGATCAAGAAGCGGAAACCTGATGTCATTCTTGTTGATATTTCTCTTCGTAATACCGACGGCTTGACTCTCACGAAGACGATTCGATCAAACTTCCCATCGCTGCCTGTGTTAATCTTATCAATGCATGACGAGCGAACTTATGCCGGCAAGGCGCTGCGGTCCGGCGCCAGCGGCTATATCATGAAGGAAGAATCATCAACGAAGCTTGTCGGGGCAGTCAGGGCCGTTCTCAAAGGAGAAACCTATCTCAGCGAACATATCAGAGACAGCATAACGCGCACGACTCGTGAGGCCACAAAATGCGAAAACGCTGTGATCATTGACAAACTTAGCGGACGTGAGCGGCAGATATTTCTGTTTCTGGGAACCGGACATACAGTACGTGCCATCGCCGAAAAGCTCTGTCTAAGCGTCAAGACAGTGTATACACACAGGGAGCGCATCAAGGACAAACTCGGCCTGACCGAGACCGCAACGCTCGTCTTCGCCGCTACGCAGTGCGCCGAGCGAGAACATCTGGTGCCGAAAGTTTTGTGAATGCAATGTTCAGCCCGTCTTGCGAACGAGGGTTGAGCCTGGACGTTCTCTCTAATATCGTGCATCTCGGCGGACAAGTTGTTTTTCAGCTGCGATCCTGCGCTCGTCTGTCCGGATGCTTGTCAGGATTTCGTACGGAATGGTTCCGGCCAGCGTGGCGAGTTCATCGGCCCAGATGGATTCATTGCCCTGCGATCCGATAAGCACGACTTCGTCACGTTCATGCACACACGGCTGCGTTCCAAGATCAATCATTACCATGTTCATGGTGACGCGGCCCACGACCGGACAGCGCTTTCCGCCGGCGAGCACGATTCCCTTATTGCTTAGCGCACGGTGATAGCCGTCTGCGTAGCCGATATCAATTGTGGCGATGTTCGTTGCGCGCTTCGTGATGTAAATACTGTCGTAGCTGACTGGAAAACCGGCGGCCACTTTCTTGATCTGAAGAATGCGGGTCTTCCAGGAGAGGAAGGGAAGGGGGAGCGCGGAAGTTGGAATGTTGGAATATTGGAATGTTGGAATGTTGGAGACAATCCTTGTTCTTCGTTGCGCTCCATCATTCCATTTTGTCATAATTCCATTTTCCCGTGCCCCATATCCATACAGCAGTATCCCTGGCCTCACGCCATCCATATTCCATGTCGAATCGCAGAGAATTCCGTCGCTGTTGGATGTGTGCTTGAAAAGTCCTTTCATCCCGGCGCTCTCGCAGGCCGAAACGACTTTTTGAAAACGATAAAACTGAACATCAGCGAAATCGGCACTTGTAGGAGCGGCTTTATGCCGCGACCGATCGCTGGCTCCTACACAAGCGAAGTGCGAGCAGATGCCGCAGATGTCGAGAAATTTCCTGCGCGCAAGGACTGGCAGGAGTTTGCCAGCACCTTTCCATGCGAAACCGAGTCGCCCCATGCCTGTATCAATTTTGGCATGACAGCGAAGGCGCGACTTTGTCTTCGATGCCGACAAGGCCAGGGCACTGGCGTGCTTGTCGTCAACGATGAGCGGTATGAGGTTGTGCTCGATCGCTGTTGCAGCGTCCGCAGGATCGATCGCTCCGACGACAACGATTTCGACTTCGGGCAGAGTTTTTCGCAGGGCCAGCGCTTCATCGATGTGGGCGACTGCAAACCATTCTACTCCGCATTCCCAGGCGCGATGTGCCACGGGAATCATCCCGTGGCCATAAGCGTTGGATTTGACAACGAAGATGATTTCAGTGCCGGGCGTGAGCGCACGCCTGAGCGAGCGCACGTTCGCGCCAAGAATCTCAAGATCAAGTTCAATCCATGTGTTGCTCAAACGAAATTCCCCTCACCTTAACCCTCTCCCGCAAGGGGAGAGGAAATAATTTGTACGACATGCACTTTCCTGTCTTTTCACTTGAGCCTTGTGACTTGAGGCTTGAAAATTGAACCTTCTTTGTTGCTACGCTGTCGGCGCTTCCGGCGGTCTGAAGCCGGGAGGCGGAGCGACTTTTTGGGCACGCAATGGATAGCGGATCTTGAGATCGCCATTCAGCAGTATCTCGATCCAATAAGTTCCTTCGGTGTTGAATTGAACGTTCATGAAGAATTCCACGCAAGTCGCTGTCGCCTCACTGTGCTGAAGAGTCACTGGTACATCCTTGCCTTCGATCAGAACAGAATGACCATCCGCATTTAGAATCCGGCTTTTCTGCGAGAATCCGCCTTCTCCGCTGCACCAGCGGTTAACTATACATATCCGTTGAATCACGGCTGGAAACGAGGGTACGCCAAGCGCATCGAAAAGACCAATAAGCATAAATTTTCCGTTTCGCTCCTGGCGCACATCGTCGCATAACAAACTCGACTGAAGATCGGGGGTCATGTTTTCCTTTCCACTGAACTAAAACTCTGTATTGCGTCATTCCGCTTTAGTTTTCTGTTCCCGGATATTGACGCCCAATAGTCTCAGGTTCTCCATCATAAAAGCGATAACTTTTTCGTGAGCCTCGCGCCCGTTGCCATCAGCGTGGATGGGCGGACCGAATTTGAAATAAGCCGTCTTGCTCATATCGGTTGGCCCGCAATCTCTTATGCGCCTGCCAATGCCGTGATAATCGGTTTTGATTGCCACCGGCACGATGGGCACGCCTGCTCTTGCGGCCAGTTTTGCACCAAGCGAGTTGAATGAGGCTATATCGAAATCAGTGTTTCGGGTGGATTGTGGAAAGATGAGCACCGATCGTCCTTTGTGTAGCATCTCCAAGCCTTTATTCAGAACCTCTTTCAAATCGCTTCTTGCATCGTGCCTGCCAACGACTATCGGGTCAACTGCCCGCATGATGACACCAAAAACAGGGTAATTGACCAGAGATTCCTTTACAACGGTTGACAATGGGCCGAAGAACAACAGAAGACTGGGAAAGATGAAAGTCTCAGCCATGCTCATGTGATTTGACACAAAGACCTTTGGGCCGGAGCAGGCCAATACGTTGTTTACGCCGCTGATGTTGATCCGTCCGCCGCAATCCTCTACAGCTGTAATAACCTTGACGGAATGTTCTGCCCATTGCCTGTTGTCGAATTCACCACGCCTGCCAATGCGGTAGCCTGACACGACGACTCTGAATATCTTTTGATAATACCATACGGGTCTTTTGCCGAAAAGACGGTTGAAGAAACTCCTTGGCAGGTTGGCCGGCGTTTCATAGCCGCCTGTCTTTCTCATGGTTTCGTAGAATGCGTCTATCTCCATGTGACACCCCGTTCTTTACCGTAATCATGTATCATTTGATGGAGATTCACGCAAGCGTGCCGCTATCAGCATTATACACCGGTTCGCAAGCCTTCTTTCACGCTGGTGCGAAAATTGTCGATGAGGCGCAGGACGTAGTCGCCAACTTCGAGTTGAGCGTCTTTTATCAATGGCGTAAGGTCCATTGCGAACATTGTTGTCTTGGCTGTATCAACATTATGACTGTCGAGATAGGTGGCATTTGCTTTCCAGCGGCACATGGTTGCCATATCATAACGTTTGCCGCCAGAGACCTGTGAATCGAAAACTCCCAGCAAAGCTTGCAGCAAGCTTTCGCGTCCCTCAAGATTGAGTAGTACCTTCTGGTCGTCAGGCAGCCAGTCGAGTGATCGCCAAACCTCGCAGCCGTAAACCATGGCCGGTTTGAATGAGAGCGGCAATTTTCTAAGCACACCGATAACCGCGAGACTTGTCGCAACGTGAGTCTGATGCTTATCCGTTGGATTGTGCGTGTACACAACGTCAGGTCGTGCCGCCTTGAAGCAGTGGATGAGATCGTCTTCGAGCCTGATATCCTTGGCTTTGGCTTCCTTGCTCGTGTAGCCAAGCTGAATCATGGAAGAATATCTTCCAATACGAGCCGCGGTGCGCTGTTCTTCAAGTCGCACTCTTTTCATGTCACCGTCGGTGTAGTTCGCATAGGTTCCGCTGCGCGCGCTGCCCGCGCCGTCGGTGCAGGTGATTCCGGTGAACCATTTGTCCTTGCTTCCAAAGCATTCAAGAATGCCGTGCGCGGCGATGATTTCAAGATCGTCCTGATGCGCGCCGACACCAATATGCGTCGTTCGAGCAAGGGCCGATGACAGGTCGCATCCGTCAGGAACAAGTATGTCTGCATTCTTCTTGTTAAGTTTCATGGCTCATCCTTGCCGTAGCTCCGGCAGGCTGGCTGCGGCCACAGCCTGACCGATCCGCCGGCTTTTCTCGTCCGGTACGTGCAACGTCACCCGCTCCGCAACGTCCGGAAATTCCTGCTTCAATACTTCATGCGCTTTTGTCAGCAGTAATTCGCCGCCGCTGCCGGATGTGACGCGCCCCAACACGAGCATGTTCGAGAAATCGTAGTATTCCATATAGTGCGGAACAGTGTAACCGAGATAAGTACCAATTGTCACAAAGATTTCCTGCGCTCTCCTGTCTCCCTTGTCGGATTTCTCCTGAACTTGAGAGAGGCGCTCTGGAAGTGAAAGTTCTGCAGGGAAGATGAATCCAGCCGCCATGGCAAGTCTGTTGACGGCCTGCTGAGAAAAGTAGAGGGCGCCTACGCCGATTTCCCCGCTCCATGAATCGGCGGTAGCATTATCGTTGAAGTCAACAGGTGCGAACGCCAGCTCATTAAGGCAGCCAAGGATGCATCCCTTCGCGTTGAGGTAGCCGGCAGCTTCGCTGGAACCCATTGCAACTCCGATCATAGCGTTGCGTTTGAGCGACATCGAACCGGCAAGGGCCGTGACGTCACCATCGTTGATGACAACCAGCGGGACTCCAAATTCATTCCCTATATTAAGGAACATGGGTTTGATGAAGTTTCCGAATGCGTCGCCGGGCACGGCACGGAAAAGCGATGAAACTTTGACTTGGTTGTTTACGATTATGCCGGCGGAACTCCCGCCTATAGCGTCGAGCCGAGGCATGTGGGATGCGGCAAGTTTCAAGCCGTTCATGACTTGGGAATAATGATAGGCCGGATCGCATCTGGTCCCCGGCTGCCAGGGAACTTCCTCGCTGAACACCGGCGATCCGTCAACGACCGCCGCCACTTTGTAGTCGCTGGCGCCGAGATCGAATCCGATTCGGCAGCCGTCGGTGTGGCCGCCGATGGAGAGGTCGGCTTCCTTGGCTTCGGGTACCCGGTCTGATTCGACGACCTCCACCGTGAACGGCTTGTCATACGCTTTTGTCATCATTTCGGAGTCAAACCGACGCGCTCCGCCAGGCGAATAAAGTTTAACGATTTCAGCGCAGAAAGTTTCTGGTCCATTGAGAGAAAGCTTCCAGCCTCCTCGCGACCAGATAACGAAAGCGAGGTGGCGCTTGATGTAGCGCAGAGTGTCGGAGTCATGGCCTGTGCCGGCAGGAAATATGTCGAGATCGTGGCGGTAAACGCAGCAGTTCTCCCGCTCCAGAGCAATAGCCATGCACACTTTCTTTGCGCAGACCTTGAGCGCGCTGCGATATTTGCGATTCGCGAGAACAGCCGGTAGAAAATGCGGATCCAATGGCGGCGTGATGCGCGGTGTGACATCTAGAAGCGACGAGTCAGTGTTCATTATGTGTCTATTTCTAGCAAGGAGCATGGCTCTGCGCAATTGGAATCAAAGCATCTCCTCCGCGATATGGTCGGCAATGTCTCGCCCCCGCATCGTTGTAAACCAGCGTCCATCCCGGTGTTCAACAAGTCCATCATAAGCCATTCTTTCAAGAGCAGCTTTCCATTTCGAGACGAGTTCCGGCGAGGCATCGAATTCGCCCAAATCAACTCCTTCGGCGAGGCGGAATCCGAACATAAGACGCTCAATGGAATCCTCCTGTGCTGTTAGCAGTTCTTTTTCGCGCGGTGGGGTGGTATGGCGATTCAATGCCTCGCAGTAAGTTTTGGTATCTGCCTTGTTTGTCCAGCGTTCAAGGGCAGCGCGGGAGCAGGCGCCAGGCCCGAAACCGAGATAATCCGAGCCGCGCCAGTAAGCGAGATTATGCCGGCAGGCATATCCGGGCAAGGCATAGTTCGATGTTTCATAGCGCTCGTAACCAGCCGTATTGAGAAGTTGTTCGGCGAACCGCAGTGCTTTGAGCTGGCTATCGTCGCCAGACGTGGAAACATTTCCAGCTGCGACAAGTCGTTCGAGCGCGGTCCCGTGTTCGAGTGTGAGTGCATAAACTGATACATGCTCTGGCCGAAGGGCGATCGTCTTTTCCAACGTCAATCGCCACATTGTCTTGTCGACGTTCGGCAGCGAGGCAATCAGGTCAATGCCGATGTTGTAGATTCCATTATTACGGAGGAGGTCAATGGTTGCGAAGACATCTGCGGAGGAGTGACGTCTTCCTATTTGCTTGAGAATATTGTCGTCGAAGGATTGAACACCAATGCTGACGCGGTTGACTCCCGCGTCTTTCAGAATGCGGATCTTTTCAGGCGGTAATGTTCCGGGATTGGCTTCAATAGTCCATTCCTTTGTTTTACGATTCGAAACGGACCTGTGGACGATTTCAAGAAGTGCCGCCAATTGAGAGACGTTAAGAATGGAAGGCGTACCCCCGCCGAAATAGATCGTTTCGGGCTCGCGTTGTGGCACGTCGCCAAAGGTTATTCCCATTTCGTTTTCCAGGCAAAACAGGTAATCGGCAGTATCGCTGTCCGTTTTGATTTCCGAATAGAAGCCGCAATAAGAACATTTCCCGTCGCAGAACGGAATATGAACATAAATGTGTTTAATCGCGTAGCTCAACATGACTAGACAACTATAGCGATCCGCCGCCATTTGAAAAGATAATCGATTGCGGACGGGAAAAGCGTGCAACTGCCTGCCGGTGTAAGAAAGAAAGGAAAACAGTTGATTCGTAACTATCATAGTCATAGAAGATGCAAGCAAACATCTAAACTGAGGTTGGAATGTTTGAAGGAAGTGACACAACGGTCGCAGCTGGAGGCGTATGGCCGCACACTGCGCGATTCATTGAGAAGTCCAAGCCGAGAAAGAGAGGGCTTCTTGGAATATTTGGCAAGCGGAGATCAAGCTTGCTCAGAAATGGCGTGTATGTGTTCGCCTATCATTCAATTGTAGACTCTGCGTGCAGCGCCGAATGGGAATTGGCCTATAAGCAGGTTGCAATCAGCAAAAATTCTTTTGCGGCACAGATCGGAATGTTGATGAATGAAGCTGTGCCAGTTCGATTGAGCCAGATTCCTGACATCCTTAAGAATGGCGGAGCGGAAAGGCCGTATTTCTCAATTACATTCGACGATGGTTATGCCAACGTAAGGGACAACACTTTCGACACGCTTAACTTAAATGGCATATATCCAACCGTCTTCGTCAACGGCGCGTTTGCCGGGCAGGAGCAAATCTATTTTCGTGTGCTCGCGGCCACTCTTGTCGCTTCCGGCGGGACACGATACCTCAGGAAATGTCTTGAGCGCTCGACAGGTGTGAGGGTTCCGATTACATCGAACGTGTTTCGTCACATGAAACGGCATTACCAGTATGGTATCACGGAGCAGGCTGTAATGGATGCCTGGAAGATGAGCGGCAGGGATTCCTTTTCTGAGAAGGTTCACATGAATTGGCAGGACTTGTTGTGGCTGCAGTCAAAGGGATGGGAAATCGGAAATCATACGTTTACGCATCCAACACTTTCGCAACTGACCTGGCAGGAACAAAAAAAAGAAATCGAAAATAATATCGCGACGATAACAAAAGCCGGCCTTGCTTGTATCAAGTGGCTGGCATATCCCAATGGCGCGGCACGGCACGTAAATAATGATACCCGGCGCTGGTTGCTGGAGAATAGTGAATGGCACGGCATTTTCGCAAATGGCGGCATAAATCTCTGCCCATCCAGAACTGAATGGTTGAGGATCGGCGTTTTGGAGAACGGACTCGATGCGTTTGCTCGACAGATAGAGATCGCAAATTCCAAAATGGACGAATTACGGAAGGAAGGAATTCGCCCCACCTGATCAGGCTTTTCCGTCCGGTTGGTCAGGATGATCAGTCTGCCATCTTAAGCATGAACGCACGGTTATCCGCATGCCTGACACGCGAATTCCAGGCTTTCAATTCGTCGTAGCGATGAATAGGTATTATAGCTGGTTGGAAGTAGATCGCCTGTTTCCACAAAAAGTGATTCGCAGCGGACGAGGTGTCGGAAGTGTAGAGGGCATGCGCCAGACCTGACGGCGCGGAAAGGTCCAGCGTCGATGGAGCGACAACGAGTTCTCCTGGCGGCAGTGCGATGTCACAAGTCATTTCGATAGTGGTATGGGTCTCGTCGTAGAACGGGTTATGACGCTCGGTAGCCTGGCCAGGAAAGGTCACGCTTTGAGGAATTGGCAGGTTGAAATACAGCAAAGTCCCGTCACGCACGGCGAATCGTGGCACTAGTACTGTGAACGATATGGAGCCAGGATAGTTGGTCATGTTGACGGCAAATTCTCCCTCCAGTTTAGCGGCCTGTGATATGGTAGCGATGGCCTCCTGTGCGAAACGGCGTCGATCTTCCGGAGTTTGTTCATCCATCTGTTTTTTACAACTGGCGAAGTTCATGCCCTGGAATTTCGATGTCACGGCGATGACGGCATCGCCGTTGGTGTGAATGCCTATGTTTTGTCTGGTGACCGTTTGATTCTTTTCCTCCGGAAGTGCTTCGATGGTTAATTGTTCTCCTTTGGCGGTAAGCCCCGTGCGGCCATCATGCGGTGTGCTTCCAAGCTGAGCATATTGATCGGTGTCGTTGAAATAGACATACTGCCCATTGATCTTTGCCCGAACAAGAACGGTGTCGAACGCGTCTCTCTGTGGAGCTGTCAGGCAGTGATCGCGAAGTTCGGGAACCATCGGGCAGTCCGACGAGGATAGAACCAACCCGGGCTTGAAACCAGTTTCCTCAAGCATCACGTAGAGGAGAAGCGCCCGGTCCCGCTCGTTTCCGTAACCTTCAACAAGTGTGCGATCCGCATCGGTAAGCACGTCAATCGGAAGTTCATTGGCCTGTGGGCCGGCAATCCGCACGGCGCGGTCAATGGCATCCCGAATTGCGGTAGCTTTGGCGATATCAGTCCCCGCTTCGTGGACTATCTGGCGTGCCAGGGCGCGTGCGCTGGAGTTGCCCTTCGCGGCTTTGATCATAGGATCAATCATTTGAGCGGCATAGGTCGGCCAGTTGCCGGCCGATAAGCATACCGTTGGGCAAAATGCCCAAAGCGGAGGAAGATGGTCCTCTCGCATGATCGCCACTTGGTTGGTGATTGACCAGGAATGCGTCACGATTCCGCCATTAGTCGTGCATGTTGAGATTAAACCGTCACCGCGCACCAACTCGCGCATGGGAAACGAGGCCGGACAGGAAACAGTCAGAGTTGCCTCGTCGAGAGGATCGAAATCCCGAAACGTGGCCAGTTTCGAGAAAAAGGGCTGGTCGTGGACGTGACGCACAATCGTGTAATGCAACTCGCTGCCAACCTCCACGGCAGGAAGACTTGCGACCAGCGTTTTCGCCGCCGGATAGCGTGGCGCACTCCCGACCCACTCGGCATCCATCACGTTCAATTCCTGTGCTGCCAGGGCATGCTCCTTTCCATCAGCGCCGGTCACGATCACATTGGTCACGGTGGCAGTCTCCCACACAGGATTGTAATCGAGGTGAAGTTCGGAAAGTCGTTTCTTGCCGGCATAGCTCAAGATTCGAATGATAAGCTTTTCGGTAGTGGTCCATTCGTGTGCGTCCTTAATCTCGACAAACATATCACGCCTTACGATTTCCGCGTCCGGTGCGGACGACTGCTCTGCTGTATGCTGGAATGCAATTCGTTGGCGCCTGGCGAACTCGATGTCGCGCAGCGATTGCTTCAATAATGCGTACTTTTCTGGTGAATATTCCACACTCTTCAAAACAAAGGATGCTGCACCTGCCACGTGATTGCTTGCGCAGAGAACCGATTGACAGAATTCCAGATCGCCCCGTTCGATCGATGTTGCGCATGGAACAGCGAGCGGAATTGTGTCATTGGCTAGTGTCAAGTCTATCGTTTCTTCGACACCGCACGCGATCTCGGTGTTCAGTGGGAACCGGCGCTTTTCGAGGCCGGTCTGTCCAAGTACTTTGTTAACAGTCCCAAACGCGTTGCCGAGCCAAGGCAATGACAATAGGCTGTGCGAGTCGCTCTGAACTAGATAATCAGGAATGTCACATCCAATTTGTACCGTCATGGGCAGTGAGGTGTCGTGCAGATTGGCTGGATTGATGACAAGACTGCCAATCTGAGCTCCGGGGAATATTCTGCCGAGACGCTCATCGAAGAAATGCCGGCGCTCATCCTGGGTGATCGTGGCGAAGTAACCACGGTAGCTGTTGTCGTTGACGCCGTCGAAACGCAAGGCGGCGTCGAGATGCATTGTGCCCTGGGCGTCCAGTCTGGCCTTACTGTCAATGTGCAGCATATTTTTTGATGCGGGCACGATAGGAGAAGTCAGCAACTGTTCGCCCTCGGGCCGAGCGACAAGATAACTTTTGTCGGAAAGATAGGCTGGCATCAGGTCGGCCGCGTTTTCGTCGGTAGGGTCCATCAGCTGATAGGTTCCGTCGGCTTCCTGTACGCAAACAATGGCGTGGTTAAAATACGGCATGGGCACGCCTGCATCCTTCTTTGCGCCGACATGGATAAGTACCGGGAAACCCTTCAGGCCTGCAATCCTGAGCATACTCACGAGTAGTGCCGCCTTATCCCTGCAAACTCCATATCGGTTGCAGAACGTTGTGCTTACATCGTGGGGTTCGTAACCGGGGGCGGTTGTCTCCGTCGTGATTCCCATGTACCGAATCTGCTGCGAGACAAACGTAAACAGTTTTAAAACTTTCTCCCTGTCCGAGGCTGTGCCGGCGCTTAGTTCGTTCACCTTGGCAATGAGATCCGGCGTAGTCGCGTCGTAATGGGGAGCTGAAATGGACCAATACCATTTTGAAACGGATTGCCAGTCCGGGACGGTGCTCACCAGCAAACGTTGAACGACTGAATCAGCTTCCGGCATGTTTGGTTCTTCGAAAAACCGTGGCACATCGTGCACCTCCCATCGATACTCGATGCGGCCCGCCACCCGGTTGGTCGAGGAGGCGACTGTCCCTGCTACAGGATCTTTCAGCTCGGCATGGCTGAGAGGCAGATCATCTGGCGCGGAAATCTCATAGACAGAGTGACGTATGGGCGCAGTGCTTTCGAACACCTGGTAATCCATCCATGTGTTCGGCATCCGCGTTTTCAGTGTGCGGTGAAGCGTGAGACAGTGAACTGTGTCGCCAGTCTTCAGGTCCGGAATGCTCAATTGTAAAATACGGCAGTTCGGGTCATAGATGTTCATCTGCATCTGAGATCGGTCCACCATTGACTGGCTTTGTTCCGCAATGTTGACCTCTTCGGCGCGCCCGTCCGGTTTGATTACCTCTGCTCGAACGACGGTGACAGTGTCGTAAACAAGATCGTAATCGAAGGACAGGCATTCCGTGTCGTGCCGGCCTTTTTCGGTCAATACCTTTGTGTAACTATCATCCCATGTCACATCGAGGCCGTTGGTCTCGTAGGTGACATGCTCAAGATCATCCACCAGCACTGTGTCCGCATCGGGATACTTGGCGAGCGAGACAGCAGTTGCGGCCCGTATTGTTGACGGGCGGTCAAGCATATGCAAGGAGTTGGTGTCGGCACATAGCGTAAGTGGCGCGATGAAAAGAAAAAACAGGAAAGGCCGCATGATCTTTCTCCAGTATATATGCCCGCAAAGGCAAATTATTTTCGCTTCAACTGATCAAAGGATTGCCATTCAAGCTGGCCGGGCGTCTGCTGTCGAGGAAATATCTATGCAATGGAGCCATTACTGCTTTATTCTCCGTAGAATCAACTTGAAAGCGGGGACTGGAAACGTCAGCATGTGGTGTATGTCAAACTGAAAGGAAATATAGTTATGCCATTACTCAAGTTGCAAACATCTGTGATTGTTACGGCTGACAAGAAGGATAGACTGCTTCTCGCGTTGTCAAAGACACTCGCCGGAACAACCGGAAAACCTGAATCGTATGTGATGGTCACGCTGGAACAGGGCTCGTTTTGCATGGCCGGCAAGGTCGTACCGGCCGCCTTCGCGGATGTGCGCGGCATAGGAGGCCTGAACGGGAATGTCAACGCTCAGATATCGAAGGAAGTTTGCGACCTGTTGAAAAAGGAGCTTGGCATCGAGCCCGGTAATATTTACCTGAACTTCACCGATGTCCCGGCGCAAAACTGGGGCTTCAACGGACGAACATTCGGCTGAGGAGGGACTCTTGCCAGAAATCATTTCAAAACTGTCGGCGCGTAATTCACCTGGTGCTGGTGCTATAGAGAAGTCATTCGAAACCAGCAAGGCGCGCTTCCTCCGCGAGTGGATGGAGATTTTGCGATTCCCCAGTGTCAGCGCTGACCGTGATCGCGAGAAGGATTGCTTTGACTGTGCCAGGTGGCTGGCAAGCCATCTGCGCGGCATCGGCTTCAAATCGCGATTACTCGCCACTCCTTCAAAACCGGTGGTTTATGCCGAGCGTAAAGGAGTCGTCGGATTACCGGTTGTGCTGTTCTATGCGCACTACGATGTTCAGCCTGTTGATCCGGTGCAAGAATGGAAAACGCCGCCGTTCGAACCTGCGCTCAGGCAAGGCCGTGTCTATGCGCGGGGCGCGCAGGACTGCAAAGGCCAGTTGATGTACGCAATCAATGCCATGGAAACGCTGATCCGGCGAGACGCACCGATTCCCACAATCAAAATCATTGTTGAGGGCGAAGAAGAAAACGGGAGCAGGGGGATAGCGGCGATTCTAAACAGGTATCGCGATCTCCTCAAAGCCGACGTGTTGATGGTCACCGATATTGATGCGGTCAGCAGCGGCGCTCCGACAATAGTAATGGGTTTGCGTGGCGTTTTCAGTCTTACTGTCGAACTTAGCGGGCCGAGTCATGATCTGCACTCCGGCACGCACGGCGGGGTCGCGCCAAATCCCGCCATGGAAATGGCGCGATTGATTGCGACGCTGCATAATCCCGACGGCAGCATTGCTGTAAAAGGATTTTACGACGGCGTCGGCGCGCCAAGCTCGCTGGAACTTGCTCTTGCGCGCAAGCAGCAATTCAACGCCAAGGCTTACGAAGCTGTTACAGGCGTTCCGCCGCTGGCTGGCGAACTCCGGTTTGCGCCGCCTGAGCGCCTCGGTTTCAGGCCTACGATCGAGGTCAATGGAGTCCACTCCGGTTACGGCGGAGAAGGATCGAAGACAATCATTCCTGCAAAGGCTGTTGCCAAGCTAAGTTCGCGCATCGTGTCTGGACAGGAACCGGATCGTTGCTTGAAGCTGATCGAGGAACATCTAAAGAAGCATGCTCCGCGTGGACTGTGTCTCAGTATTACGGAAAAAGGTGGAGGCGGCCCGGCGGTCAGGCTCAATCCTGATTCGCTGCTGTTGACGAAGGCCCGTGATGTGTTGGACCGGCTCGGCGGCGGAAAAACTGTCTTTATGTGGGAAGGCGCTTCCATTCCGATCGTGTCGGCGCTTGCCGGAGTCTCGGGTGCTGAGCCGCTGCTTATCGGCTTCGGGAACGACCGTGACAGAATCCATGCGCCCAACGAATCTTTTTCGCTCGAACAGTTTCGCCGTGGCTATCTCTATGTGGCGCTGATGCTGCTCAAGCTGGCTGAAAGCCGTTAATGGCTTTCAGCCTCGCTCGCGCAGGAATGCAATATCAACTCCGTCACACGATATTATTCGACTGATACAGACATAGCGGTGAGTGGAGCGATTTCGATGCTGTCGCTATATTCACTATTGCCCGCCGGGATCTTGATGTCCTTCTTGACGATCTCAAAGCCCTCTCCTGTCGCCTTGGACACCGTGACCGTGCGCTCTTTATTGGATGGCGCAAATGCGAGTTTGAGTTCAACCTTCACCTTGTCGTAGCAGACGCCCTTTGCATAGTCCTTGTAGCCGGTTCCGCCGTATGCCCAGTCATAGTAGAGGACGGCATCCAGCTTGTTGCCATCCTTGACGGCGTCAACAAGCACGTGGTCTGTCAACTTCGGAGCGACTCCGGCTGGTACCGTCTTTTCGACCTGTGCTCGTGCCCCGCGGAAATCGCGGAAGATCCAAAGCGAGTCATAGGCGTCATGCATCGGGGTGTACGCCGGCCCGGCTCCGATATCCTGCCCCCACTTATCCCATATGATGCCGAAGAGATAGATCGGCTCAACATATTGGGCATAGCAATAGTGTAGTGTGCCCAGAAGTTCCTGCCGCTTCGCCGATTCAAAATCGCGCTTAATCATGTAATCGAATTTCTCCCGGCCCTGAATCCAGAAGTCCCATTCGGTGATTATGAACTTTATCTGGCTATCTCCCTTGCTCTTGGCATAAGACACGAGATCGTCTTCCTGTCTAAAAACCATTTCTCCGGTCCAGCCGTACGGATGGCGGGAAATCCAGTCAATATTCTTGCCGCATTTATCAATGAACATCTTCATGTAGGGCAACTCGTAGAAGCCGCCGCCGCCCACTTTCACATCCGGGAAGTCCTTGTGGACCCGCTCGGCAACGGCGTTGAATATCTTGGCGTACCCAGTAATGGTGTCTCCCTTGATGGGCGGTTCATTGAAGAGTTCGATATATTTCACCCTGGTCTTATAGCCGGGAGTTCCACTCTTTCCGTTCCAGTGCTCAAGGTTGCCTACCACATCTGCGATAACGGCCGCCACGTAACCATCTGAGGCCTTCTCCCAACTTCCATTCTGCTGCCACAGCCATTTTGGATTGCCGTATCCGTATGCTCCGAACAGGCATATTGGTTCCATTCCGAATCTTTCGATCTGGGCCAACTCTTTGTCTGGCTTGTTAAAGTCGAATTTCCCTGGTCCCGGCTGATCACTCGCCGGAAACCTGGCGAACTCGCCTTTCGGCTTCAGTTCGTTGAAAACTGGCAACGCCTGGCCTTCACAAGAGTGCGCGCCGTGTACGCTGAATAGACTCGCAGAAACTGTGTTGAGCTGTTTGTTGAAATCCACGCTCGCGGTCACGGTAGCGGCGCTATTCTTGAGCACTGCCTTCGTGTTCTTCGAGTTGGCACCCAGCCATCCCAAAACCTGCGAGTAGTATTTTCCGAAATCTTTCCAGTCTCCAATCTTCGGTGAAACCTCGTCGTTCGCGAAAATCGAAGAACTAAGCATCGCGCGTCCCTGGCCGCACTGCCAAGCGACGAGCGTGGGATTGCCTTTTGCTGTCTTAAGCAGGACTTCGGCCCCGGTCTTGGGGATAATTTTGAAGTTCTTGTCCAGCGTAGGTACACTATTCCAATCCAATCCCTTCGTAGCTGGATTCTTAAGCCCGTCTGGAGTCGGGACGGGTTTGAAATCCTTGTCATCGGTTGCCGTCTCTTCTTCCTTCATTCTCCAGTCATCCGTGACATTGTTGACGGGAAACTCTGCCGGGAGTACCTGGACAAAAGGATTTTCTTTCGGAAGCATTGAACAATGCCATTTCCAGCTTGCGCAGTATATTAGGCCACCGCCATTCTTGACATAGTCTCCGATCGTCGCGAGGAAACGGGGATTCAACGACCAGCCGGTAATATCTCCCAGAAGCACCACGTCAAACTGTGAAAGATAATCGGCATCCATGTACTCCTGACCGAGATAACTGTTTATGTCGGTGAATTCGAATTTGCCGGGAGCAACCTTGTCCACCTCGGCCTTAATGAAACGTCCACGATACAGCTGCTTGGATTTCTTATCGACGCCAGGCATCCAAGTATCCTGATACCACGGCTGGGTCTTCCAGTCGCCTGTGACCATCAGGACCTTGACAACTTTGTCATCGGCCTGACCAGTCGCCGTGAATCCCATACACACCACTGCGCACAGCAAACCCACGAGACCCGAAGTTTTACGTGCTAATTCGTGAATCATCATTCCTCCTCGTCGGCGCACAATAACGTCAACGTTCCACTGGACAACTGCAATGAAGCTGACAATTTGTCGCCGCGGCGCCAATCACGGCGAATCAGATACGGGCGCAATGTACTATAGAAGATGATTCGGACACAACAGCAATTCAAAGCCCTGTAATAATCAAGACAGTCGTACGGTTTTCAATGTTACCTGACACTGGAGATGATTGCTGAAGAAAAGTAGATTACGTATACGATTCCATTGAAAAGCCAACCTTCATCGAATTGTCTATCTGAAGACCCGTGAAGCCGGACTTTTGGGCTGCAAACGAGGAGTGCCGCGAAAATTATCGGAAAGGACACTTGACTTAAAGAGCCGGGAATAATAGCGTAGCATGCCCTAAACCGGAGAGTTTGGAAAGAGTGGGCTGTGCCCGCTCTTTTGTTTCTAAGGTATTGGCAATAAAACGCCTGCAACGGATCATGAACAGGCGGAAGAACAATTATGAACACGGATCTTCTGAATATACTGAATTACATGGAAAAGGAACGCGGCATCGATCGCGAGGTGCTCATTCGCGCGGTGGAGTCTGCATTGGAATCGGCCGCTAAGAAGAGTGTTGGACTTGCCGACAACACGCGCGTTGAGATCAACCGTAAGACCTGCGATATTCAAGTGTTTGCAATGCTTCAGGTCGTTGACGATGCAAATCCAAGTGACACCCAGGTGTCTCTCGCAAATGCAAGGAAAGTAAAACCCGAAATTAATGCAGGGGACATGATCGAGATGCAGGTGACTCCCAAGAATTTCGGGCGCATTGCGGCGCAGACTGCCAAACAAGCAATCATCCAGAAAATCAAACAGGCTGAAAGAGACCAGGTGTTTGATGAGTACAAAGACCGTATCGGGCAAATCGCCAGTGGCACGGTTCGGCAGTTCAACCGCAGTGACATCATAGTTGATTTGGGTCGGGCTGAGGCAATTATTCCGGTAAAGGAGCGGGTGCCGACCGAGGAATACCAGGTCGGTGATAGAATTAGAGCCTTGGTTCTAAGTGTGCAGAGTGGATCCGGCGGTCCGGCGATCACGCTTTCGCGCAGCCATCCTGATTTTGTGAAATGTCTGTTCAAGCTCGAAGTTTCAGAGATAGCTGATGGCGTGGTCGAAGTCATGGGCATCGCACGCGAGCCCGGTTATCGGACGAAGATAGCTGTGATGTCGCACGACCAGAAGGTTGATCCCGTGGGGGCGTGTGTAGGGATGCGCGGAATACGTGTGAAGAACATAGTTCGCGAACTGTACGGCGAGAAGATAGATATTATTCGCTGGCACTCTGATCCAAAGACCTATGTCACAAATGCGCTGTCGCCTGCAAAATTGTCTAAAGTAACCACCGATCCGAACAATCCGAACTTTGTGCATGTTGTCGCCGACGCGGATCAGTTATCGCTTGCCATCGGCAAGCGCGGCCAGAACGTCAGACTGACGGCGAAACTGGTTGGGCTCAAGATTGATATTCAAAAGGACGAGGCGGATGTCAGCTTTGAGGAGAAGGTCGCGAAGGCCGTTGACAGCCTCGCAGCCGTCGAGGGTATTGGTCGCGGTAATGCTGAGAAACTTGTCAAAGCCGGATTCCTGACCATGGAGGGTATTATGGCCGCCGAGGTGAGCGATTTGGAAGAGATGGCAGGAATGGACGCTGAAACGGCCAGAACAATATACGATATAGCGACGGCCGCTGGGGCGGGAGACGAAGAAGTTGAAGACAAAGAGACGGAAAAGTAATCGCGTATGAGAGTTCATGAATTAGCTAAAGAATTGGGAATACCCAGCAAGGATCTCCTTGCCAGACTACACCTGTTGGGTGTCGAGGTGGCCAGCCACATGACCGTTCTGGAGGAAACAGCGGTTGTTCTCATGCGCGAGGCTTTCGCCAAACCGTCCGCTGCTGAACCGCTGCTTCCCGCAGTCGAGGATTTGGAAGACGAAACTGAACCGCCTGTCCCCAAGTTTGTCAAAATTTCCCAGGGCGATGCCAAAGAATCCGACTTTAACGCCAGACACAGAGCAAAGCTAAAATTCAAATCGAGAAAGGCACCTCCGATGCAAGGACGTGCCTCTGGTAGCGCAGGTCAATCCGGCGTTGTGCCTCCGGGCGGTGTCGTAACCGTACAAGGGCCGATCGTGGTCAGGGATCTGGCTGAAAAGCTTGGCATGAGGCCCAATCAGCTCATCGCAGAATTGATGGGCATGAACATCCTTGCCTCAATCACAGAGAGAGTGGATGTCAACATAGCGAAGAAGATCGCCGAGAAGCACGGGGTCACACTTGAGCACGAGAAAAAAAACCTCGAGCATGGTCAGATACTGAAGATGCAGGCAACAGACGCGCCAGAGGAAGCAGATGCGCCAGAGGATCTTGTTCCGCGCCCTCCAATAGTGACGTTCATGGGCCATGTTGACCATGGCAAGACATCTCTGCTCGACAAAATCAGGGATTCCGCCGTGGCAAAAGGCGAGCATGGCGGCATAACCCAGCACATCGGCGCTTACACTGTGGACATCAGCGGACGCAGCATAACATTCCTCGACACGCCGGGACATGCGGCTTTTACCGCGATGCGCGCGCGTGGCGCAAATCTTACGGATATTGTAGTCGTCGTTATCGCGGCGGATGACGGGATTATGCCGCAGACGAAGGAAGCGCTTCAGCATGCGCGCGCCGCGAACGTTTCCATCATGATCGCGATCAACAAGATTGATCTGCCAGCGGCCAATGTGGATATGGTGAAGAAGCAGCTGCAGGCCGACGGGCTCACCCCTGAAGACTGGGGGGGCACCACAATATGTGTTCCGGTGAGCGCGCATACGGGCGAAGGCATAAAGCATCTGCTCGAAATGATTCTCCTGCAGGCTGACGTTCTTGAACTGAAGGCCAATCCCAAACGGCGTGCGTCAGGCTTCGTGATCGAGGCTCAACTGGAACCCGGAATGGGGCCGACTGCGAATCTGATGGTCACAACCGGCACCCTGAATGTTGGCGACGTTCTTTTCTGCGGATCATACTGGGGCAGGGTGCGAGCTCTTATCAACGACCATGGCCTCAAGGTTAAATCCGTTGGACCTGCCACGCCTGTGAAGTGTCTCGGTCTGGCTGGTGTGCCGGAAGCCGGCGCCGAATTTAGAATCTGTACCAACGACAAGATCGCTCGTGACTTGGCCGAGGGAGCAACACAGGAGTTGAGGAACCTTCGACAGGTTGCCTCGCCGGACAGAAAGGTCTCCCTCGATTCGTTGATGGATTATCTCAAGGAAGACAGCAAGCTTGAGCTCAAAATCATTCTCAAGGGAGATACGCAAGGTTCGATAGAGGCGATACAGCACGCTTTGCAGGAGATCAAGAGCGATAAGGTTTCGCTCAGCGTCATTTTGAGCAACACGGGCAATATCACGGTGAATGACATAATGCTTGCCAGCGCCAGCAATGCCGTTGTCCTTGGCTTTCATGTCGCCAAGGAGCCTGGAATCGATGCTGTGGCAAAACACGAAGGCGTCGACGTCAGGCTGCATCACATAATTTATGAGTTGATTGACCAGGTGAGAGACGCGATGACCGGACTCCTGAGCCCTGAAGTGAGGGAACGCGTCATAGGCAAAGCCGAGGTTAAACAAGTTTTTGCGATGGGAAAAACTGCCAAGGTCGCGGGTTGCATGATGACGCAGGGACATGCTATGTTGAAGTCCAGAGTTCGGGTCAAACGAGGCGACGGCGTTGTCTTCGAAGGCGGTATGGCATCTTTGAGGCGTTTCCAGGACGACGTTTCCGAGGTCAAGGAGGGACAGGAATGCGGCGTCAGGATGGAGAGATTTGCCGGGGTCGAACCTGGCGATATTCTTGAGTTCTATGTCCTCGATGAGTTGGCGCAAACCCTGTAAGCATTGGTTGAATTCACGCCGATGAGCACCGACCGGATAATTCGCGTTAATGAACTTCTGCGCCGCGAGATCGCCGAAGCGTTGTTCCACGTGTTGAACGAAGCCAATCTCGATCTGTCCGCGATAACAATCACCCGTGTAATAGCCAGCCGTAACCTGCGGCATGCACGTGTCCTCGTTTCGATCCGAGACAACGAGAACAGGCGGGCCGGCATTTTGGGCGTGATGGCGAAACATCGGGTCGAGATTCAGACCCTGATCAACAAGGATCTCTCTCTGAAGTTTACTCCGCGCTTGATTTTCGAGTTGGATCCATCGCTGGAGAAAGGGGACAGGGTTTTGTCCCTGCTTTCAAAGCTGGAAATTGAACAGGAAGTGCGTGACGAGGCTTCCGGAGAGAGTGCCGGCGACGATTCGAATGATTGATAAAGATCACAGATTCAGGAGCCCCGGCGCTCCCCATGAGTTTGACCCTTTCGATGGAGTGCTGCTCGTTGACAAACCGGCTGGCCCCACCTCGCACGATATAGTTGACATGATTCGGAGGAGGTTCCGCTTCGATAAGGTTGGGCATGGCGGAACTCTCGATCCACAAGCCACCGGCACTCTCATAATCCTGTTAGGCAGGGGAACAAAGTTGTCAGAGCGTTTCATGAGCTCCGACAAGGTCTATGAGGGAACCATGCGCTTCGGAATTGCAACCGACTCGCAGGACGCCCAGGGGAAAATCTTAAAAGAGTCCGATTGCAGTTCCGTCACTCGCGAACAGTTGGAATCGGCGATGTCGAAATTTGTAGGCGACATCTATCAGACGCCGCCAATGGTCTCGGCGGTAAAGGTCGACGGTGTGCCACTGTACAAACGCGCTAGAAAGGGGCAGGTAATCGAACGCAAAGCCAGACTGATCCATATCTACGAATTTAATCTGCTGAAGTTCGAACTGCCGAGGGCTGAATTTGTCCTTCGATGCACCAAAGGAGTGTACGTCAGAACCGTGTGTAACGATGTGGGCGACATTCTGGGATGCGGAGCGCATCTTGAAAAGCTGCGTCGTCTGCAATCCGGCAGCCTGAAGATCGAAGACGCTACTCCTGTGGACGCGATTCTTCACATGACACGCGATGAATTGTTGAAGAAGATCGTGCCAATGCTGAAGTTCTCCGGATTTGGGCCGGCAAAGTGATGAGCATATGAAGGTTCTTGCAAGTCTGAGGTCACTTGGAAACGAGCGTCATCCAATCGTCCTTGCCGTAGGCTTCTTTGATGGCGTGCATAAGGGACATCAGAAAGTCGTCCAGGTTGCTGTAAATAAAGCCAGAAGAACGGGCGGCCAGGCGTGGGTGCTTACGTTCGATCCGCACCCGCTCGACGTGTTGAGCCCAAGTGCGGCGCCTCTGCTTCTGACATCTATCGAACACAGGCAGAGATTGCTTGAAAGTCTTGGGCTTGATGGGTGCATTGTTATGTCCTTTAACCACAGGCTTGCAGGCATGGAGCCTGTCGCATTCGCAAGACTGCTACGGCACTCGATTCCAACCCTCTCCGAAGTTATTGTCGGCCAAAACTGGCGTTTTGGAAAACACGGAACAGGTGACACAGGGTTGTTGGCGAAGCTAGGAAGGGAAATTGGGTTCAAAGCAACGGTCGTGAAGCCTGCGATCTATGAAAAAAAACCAGTTTCCAGCACCAGAATCAGGGCCGAGATCAAGCGGGGTAATCTGAAGAAAGCAGCGGCCATGCTTGGCCGCCCTTTCAGCATCCTGGGAAGAGTGATCCATGGCAGGGCGGTTGGCAGAAAGATCGGGTTTCCGACGGCAAACCTCGATTTTCACAGCAAGGCGCTTCCGCCATACGGAATCTACGCTGCACGCGCGCTGGTTGATGGCGTGATTCGTGACGGCGTAGTCAATCTTGGGATAAACCCCACTTTTGAGATGAGAACCGTGAAACCTCTGCTCGAACTGCACATCTTCGATTTTAGCGGCAACCTGTACGGCCGAGACGTGGAAGTGTTTTTCATAAAAAGGCTCAGAAACGAACGGCGTTTTGGATCGGTCGAAAAACTCACAGCGCAGATTGCAAGAGATATCGCAACAGCACGTAGAGTCCTGAAACGGATTTCCAGTGTAAACTTCCTTGTTGCAATACTGGCGAACAGCTCTGGGAAAATGGAAAGTTCGAAACGCTGATCAGCCTCACAAGTGTGATAGCCAATAACTCTTCCATCTTTTCCGCCACCTACGATTACCGCGCCAGAAGATTGACGACGACCACGAATGGTATTACAACTTTCTTCCAGTGTGACTCCGCCGACTTTTTCGCTGAGTATGCGGCGAATGGCTCTTTGTGCAATCTTACGGGGCGTTTCGACAAATGAAGATTGATCATCAGGAGAAAACGAGAAGGCGATATGGCAAATGTCGAATGTCGAGACGTGACCCCGCTGACCAACCTTCTGGGGTCACGTCTTCACTATTGACAATTGACCAGATTCGATCGGACGCATTTCTGTGCTTTCCTCACGCTTGCATTGTGCTAGTCTATGGTTAGACAAACGCAGAACAAATGATCGAGCAGCTTCACTGCGCGAATTAAGGGAGCCGGATGGATTTGTCAAAAGTGAAGACGTGACCCCAAAAGCAAAATCTTACGGGGCGTTTCGACAAATGAAGATTGATCATCAGGAGAAAACGAGAAG
>CAZASC010000006.1:66000-69033 GCA_964487695.1 uncultured Victivallales bacterium | reverse complement strand
AATCTTACGGGGCGTTTCGACAAATGAAGATTGATCATCAGGAGAAAACGAGAAGGCGATATGGCAAATGTCGAATGTCGAGACGTGACCCCGCTGACCTTCGCTGGATTCAACAAGAGGATCAGCATATTATCGGATCAATCAAGTCAGAGTTGAGGAGGTATTATGAAATCAACATTGATGGTCGTCGTGCTGGCTGTTCTCTTCTGTAATGTTTCCTTCGCTCAAGATACGAACAAAGAACCTGCTGATTTTGCAACATTGAAGAAGACGTATGACGCGGCATACGAAGCTGCCGTAAAGAAAGCTACGGAATCTCTCACCCAAACATATCTACAAAATCTCGATAAGATGAAGAAGAAATATGGAGCGGCTGGCGACCTGAAGAATGCTACGCTTATTCAGGTCGAAATCGATCGGATTGGCGACAGTGGCACAGATGGGGCGGTTGACAGTAGTGAAGAATCCAAACTTGCTAAGTCTTTAACGAATACCCAATGGGCTTGGCGTCATGCTAATGCTACTGGAGAAACTATTCGTTTCGACAAGAAGACTGTGACTAATGTCAATTATAACTGGAACGCTGAATGGAAAGTAGTCTCTGCGAACAAGGTGCTTCTTACCCATACAGACGGACGAACTGCTGAGTTGACTTTTGACAAGAGAAGAAAGTCATATGAAGGAATGGATTTCGATGGTCATAAATTGAAGGGTGAACTTCTGAAGTAGTCATTGTTTGTCATTTGCAAGGTTTTCCCCTTATCCCCATTGAAAATCTTATTCAGCGTAAACTCCTCCCCGTAATCGGCTAAACTGTTACTACGAAAGAAAGAAGGTGACTATCATGAACGAAGCCGATGATAAAGGACTACATGGAGAAGGTCGGAGCCAACTTAGAAGCCACGCCCCTGCGTTGATCCTGGCGGGAATTGGGATCCTGCTGGTTATCGCCGGAGTGTATTGGTATTGCCCAGTCCGAACCTCGGAAAAAGAGACTCCCTTCCAGTCGCGGCGAATCCACAATGCAACCGACCAAATCATGACAGAAGTCCGCGCCTGCGAAGATCAGACAGGTTGCACGTTGGTTCTTTGGAACGAGCACAACTCATGCGCGAACGATAATGGAACAAAGAAGTGCAATCTTGAACTCTACAATGGAAATGAAACCGTCTGGCAAAAACAGGGAATCGAGTTGAACTGGGAACCAAGCAAGGACTGCAAGACATTGTTGAAACTGCCGAATGTGCAATTTGACAGAATACGCATAGATGTGATCGAGTGGATACTCACAGGTGGCGGTTTGGCCGAGATCCAGATCATGGATGCGAGCGGCAAGACGAATATCGCCACAAATGCCAAGGTCTCGGCCAGCGGTTTTTACAGCGTACAGTTTTCACCAAACAATGTGATTGACGGCTCAACCGGTTCGGATCTCTCGCACGGTTGGGGCTACTGGTTGCTCCCGGAAGGGCACGCCGGTTGGATTGAACTTGACCTTCGAAGAACGCAGCAGAACTCCGAGTCACAGCAGCCTCGCCAGACACAGGAAGAAGCCGCGATCGTAGTAACAAACACGCTGACACAACCAGACGATCTTCAAGCCATGGTTCTTTCGATGGGACAGTACGGCGGTCACGCTAACATCGAGGGGCGTCATGGTGTCAGAGTCAGCGGAATTCACACCGTCTCAGCCATCTGGCCGAAGATGTGTGTCGGGCCAACCTACAGGCTGGATTTCGAATGTCAGTTCATGGGGGAAGGTAACGCCTGTTGGTGGCTGGGAGGCCCAGGATATGGCAACTGCCCCGCATTGGGATATACTTGTGAATTCGACGGAAGACATGCCGTTCTGTACCGGGAAGGCGAAACGATGCAGGCGACTGATCTGGCCAATCCCTGCACTGCATGGCAAACATTCAAGGTGGGCATCAATCGCGACATGGGGCACATCGCCATAACGATCAACGATAGCACCCTCTTCGATGTAACTGATGTTGATCCACTACCTGAGCAACTTCACTCATGGGTTGGAATTGGCTCCGTGGGCGGCGGCTGGACTACTGGAGTTCGCTATCGCAATATGGTGATTGAGACATCGGAGAAGGCTGCCGACTCCGCCACGACTGCATTGACTCCTCCGGTAATCAGCATACTCTGTACGAATTTGGCTAGGATATACGAGTTGAATATGTCCGCTCACACGCTGCGGAAAGATTGGTGGTGCTCGGAGCGGCAATTCGTTCGCTTCGAGGACAAGACCATGATTATGACTGGGCCGAACGGCACACCTGAGTGCATCTTGAACAAACCCATTACGGGGGATTTCGCCTTGAACGTGCAGATGGAGTATCTTAGCAACGAGGCAGTGAATTTCTCCGTACCGCTCTATTTTGCTCAAGGCGCGACGCTTGATACAACCAACGATCCACAATGTCGACTCATGTTTCCAGAAGGTCACGGCATGACAGAGATAAACTGGTTAGTGCCTGGGGCAAAGACGGAAAATCTGGCCCAAACGCCGTATTATGCGCCGGTGTTCGGCAAGGTGTACGCCTTGCGCTTGGAGCGTGTTGGCGCCAAGCTCAGCGTCTTCGTTAATGGCGGCCTCCTTTTGACTGCAATGATGCCCAGCGAAGATACGCCGGAAAATGGTCGCGTATATATTGGCGTGGCGCAACAGTACAGCGGCGTGAAAATCCACGGATTGAGCGTGGAATCTATTGCACGGCATTGATGATCACCGCGGATATCTTGCGCCGCAAATTCCTTTATGCTGAATCCTTCTGCGGTTCGTTCCCGAGAAGATCTTCTGGGGACGTAGCTGCATAATTTATATTTATATGGATTCCTTTCGGAGAAGGAAGTCTTCTGTCAGGCTCCACAGGCTCAGAGCATGTTCGAATCGCACACTTGCACGGGAAAGTGTTCTGTGTAATACTATGTACTTCGTTCGTTACGTGACCAACCGATTGCAACGAAAAGGAGAATGTTTGATATGAATGACATTCCTGTTTCCGACACAAGAAACTTCGT
>CAZASC010000006.1:0-65900 GCA_964487695.1 uncultured Victivallales bacterium | reverse complement strand
GTGACGGGGCTTGACAAGGAGAATGCCGATTTCTGGAAGACCGTCGCGGACATCAAGTCGGCGTTCGGCCCGCAGTGCGCGCCGGTGGTTGTGCCGCGTTCGGACAAGAGTGGCGAAGTGGATGTTCTGTCGGCGAAGGATGTTGAAGGCGATCTCGCTGCGCAGGTGTCCGTCGCAAAGACAAAACTTGTTGAGTTGGCGGCGGAAACCGACGATTCGCTCACTGAGAAGTATCTCGGCGGAGAGGACCTAAAACCCGAAGAAATCGAGAAGGGGCTTGAGGATGCCGAGGTGAAGTGCTCTTTTATGCCGATTTTCGCGTGCATGGCGCAAAAAGACATAGGTCTTTCCGAACTGCTCGATGGCATAGTGAGGCTTCTTCCTCCACCGGGCAGGCACGCGATCAAGGACACGGAAGGCAAACCTATCGCTACCGGGCCCAACGATCCATTCGTCGGCTTCGTGTGGCGCACTGTCAACGATCATTTCATCGGTCAGATCACGTTTGTGCGAGTGCTTGGCGGCACGTTGAAATCGGATTCGGAAATTCATAACGCAACGAAGAATCATAAGGAGCGCCTGACTTCGCTTCTGGTTGTTAACGGCAAGAAACAAAGTCCAATTCTCACCGCGACAGCGGGCGACATCGTTGCAATTCCAAAGCTCAAGGGCACCTCAATGGGCGATACGCTTTGCGCGATAGGATCGAAAATCCTTTGCGAGAAGATGGTGTTTCCTCGCCCGGTCACATATCAGAGCGTTTCCGCCAAGACCCAGGCCGATGAGGACAAGCTTGGACCGGCTCTGGCGCATGTTGTAGAGGACGATCCCACGCTGAAAGTGGAACGTAACACTGAGACGAAGGAGACTTTGATCGCCGGCCTCGGCGACGTTCATATTGACGTTGCCGTTCAGATCATGAAGAACAGGAACCACGTGGAAGTGTTGCTTGCCACGCCCAAGGTGCCATATCGCGAGACGGTCACGATGCTGGGACAAGGCCACTATAAGCACAAGAAGCAATCCGGTGGCCGTGGGCAGTATGGAGAGGTTTATCTCAAGATTCAGCCCAAGAAATCTGAAGATGAAGAATGGTTCGTTGACGCTGTTGTCGGCGGCGTCATTCCTCACAATTTCATCCCAGCCGTTGAGAAGGGCGTTGCCGAGGGAATGATCGTCGGCGCTGTCGCAGGATATCCAGTGCAGAATGTCAAGGTGTCGGTTTACGACGGAAGCTATCACGATGTTGACTCTTCGGAAATCGCTTTCAAGATCGCGTCGGCGCGGGCATTCAAAGAGGCGATGGCTGCGGCCAAGCCAGTCTTGTTGGAGCCGATCATGAAGATCAGGGTCGTTATTCCGGACCATTTTATGGGCGATATAAACGGCGATCTTAATCACCGGCGTGGTCACATTCTCGGCATGGAAGTTGAAGACGGAATGCAATGCGTTGTTGCTGAAGTTCCTCAGTCCGAGTTGTTTCGATATCCCGCTGAATTACGCAGCATGACAGGCGGGCAGGGGACTTTTGAAATGGAGTTCAGCAGATACGATGTGGTGCCTTCCAACGTGGCGCAGAAGATCATCGCCGCCGCTGCCGCCAACAAGAAAAAAGAGGATGAGGATTGAGGGAAGTGCCGAGTGTCGAATGTTGATTGCCGACTGCAGAGTGTCACCGGACTGCACGTGGCAGCAGAGCCGCAACCAAAGATGAGGTTCTCGCAAAGGCGCAAAGTTCGCAAAGCTCATAAATCTTGGCGCTCTTGGCGTCTTTGCGAGAAATCTTCTCAGGAAGGCAACAATTTGACGGACTGTAGTATTTATTTGTCGAAATGTGAGCTTTGCCCGAGGCGATGCGGCGTTGATCGGACATCCGGGAAGACAGGGTTTTGCAAGGGAGGCGGAGTTGCGGAAGTATTCCGGTACGCTGCGCATCCCGGCGAAGAGCCGCCGATCTCAGGCATAAATGGTTCGGGCACTATCTTCTTCAGCCGCTGTACTCTCAAGTGCGTGTACTGTCAGAATTTTCCATGGAGCCAGGAAGGCAAAGGCGGGAGATATGGTGCTGAAGAACTGGCTCGGGTGTTCGAGGAATTGCGGGAGGTCGGCTGCCACAACTGGAATGTGGTCAGTCCCACGCCGTGGCTGCCTATGATCAGGACGGCGGTGGCAGCGGCGAAACGAAGTGGCAAATCACTGCCGCTCGTTTACAACACGAGCGGGTTCGAGAATCCGGAGATTTTGGAAGAGTTCAGGGATGTGGCGAATGTTTATCTGACCGATCTCCGATACTCAAATGAAGAATCGGCTCAGGAGGGATCAGGGTCTTCGTTGTACGTCAAATTCGCCAGGGCCGCGCTAGAAAAGATGTGGAAGCTGGCAGGACCGCTTAAGACGAATGAGGATGGAGTGGCAGTTTCGGGCACGATATGCCGGATGCTGGTGCTGCCAGGACGGGCGAACGAGGCGATTGACAACCTGCGATGGATGGCGGAAACTATTGGAAATGAAATATCGTTAAGCTTGATGGCGCAGTACCTCCCGTTGTATAAAGCCGGCTCGCTTGAATCGTGGAACCGGCGGATTACGCTGGAAGAATACACCATGGTATGCGAGGAAGCTGAGAGGTTGGGATTTTCGGAAGGTTGGATACAGGAATTTGGCGGCGCCGCGCCCAGTCATTTGATAGGGCATGAAATGAAAGGCGTTGTCGGGCATCGTTGAGAATGGAGCAGGCATATGAGCGGACATAGCAAGTGGGCAACAATCAAACACAAAAAAGGCGCCTTGGATGCCAAGCGGGGCAAGGTTTTCAGCAAGTTGAGCAAGGAACTCATGGTTGCCGCGAAGCAGGGCGGAAGCGATGTGGATACCAATCCCACATTGCGCACGGCGATT
This sequence comes from uncultured Victivallales bacterium, assembly GCA_964487695.1. GTDB lineage: Bacteria > Verrucomicrobiota > Kiritimatiellia > UBA8416 > CAZASC01 > CAZASC01. Next base: position 63,002 of record CAZASC010000006.1, on the reverse strand, counting down.
CAAAAGGCAAAAGCGGTCAACATGCCTTCCGATAATATTACCCGGGCAATCAAGAAGGGCGCTGGCGAACTGGAAGGGGCGGTCTTCGAAGAATTTAACTTTGAGGGTTATGCATCGGGCGGGGTCGCACTGGTTGTCCAGATACTTACGGACAACAGGAACCGTACCACATCCGAAGTCAGGCACACCTTCACAAAGCATGGTTCCAGTTTTGCGTCGGTGGGTGCCGTCACAAGGGGATTCGTCAGGAAAGGCCAGATAGCCGTTGATGGCAAATCCGCGGAAGAAGACAAGTTGATGAACATCGTGCTCGATGCTGGCGCGGAAGACATGACCAAAGAGGGCGACGATTACGAGATCACAACCGATCCGAGCGCTTTTCTGGCCGTCACAGAGGCGCTCGAAAAAGCCGGAATCAAGACGATTAGTGCCGAAATATCGTTGATACCGCTCGCGCCGGTTCCGGTCAACGACAAGAACCTTGCCAATACCATACTCAGATTCGTAGCCGACCTTGAAGAGAGCGACGACGTTCAGAATGTCTACACAAACATGGATATGTCCGACGAAGTCATGGCGGAGATCGAGAAGCAGGCGGACTGACGGGATGGTCTTCTAACGTGCCTGACCGGTATACACGGGTGCTTGGAGTTGACACTTCCCTGCGTTCGACGGGGGTTGGCGTGGTTGAGGCAAAGGGAAGCAAGCTCGATGCGCTTGAGTTTGGTGTAATCAAGGTCCCGGCAAAAGCCCGCCATTCCGAATGCCTGAAACTGCTTAGTGCAGGCATAGTCGATATCGTAAAGCGAGCGAACCCTACTGCTGTTGCCATCGAAGGCGCTTTCTTCTGCGAGAATGTGAAGACCGCGATGATCCTTGGGGAAGCGCGCGGGGCTGTGATTGCCGCCTGTGCCACATTGGGGCTCCCTGTTTATGAATATGCTCCACGCCGGGTGAAACAGGCCGTCGTCGGGTTCGGTGCCGCCGGCAAGGAGCAGGTGCGCAAGATGGTCATGAGAATTCTCAGCCTCAAAGACGAACCTCAGGAGGATGCCGGCGATGCGCTCGCCCTGGCAATCTGCCACCTGCACAACCACACAGGCATCGCAGCACTCATGCCAGAGCAGATTTAAGCGACTGAAGGCTTGATATGCCGCCGGGAAAAGATAAGACTGCCTCACAATGATTTCGTTCTTGAATGGCAACATTTTCGAGAAGCAGCCGACGCGAGTCGTGCTGGATGTGGGCGGGGTCGGCTACGACGTTTTTATTCCGCTGAGCAGTTATGATCGCTTGCCGGCGAAAGGCGAGTTGTGCCGAATCCTGACTTATCACCATGTCCGCGAGGATGCGCAGATGTTGTTTGGCTTCATGACAGAAGACGAACGCAGAATGTTTGTGCTCCTAATCGGCATAAGCGGCATTGGCCCGAAAATCGCGCTGAGTGCCTTGAGCGGGATGTCAGTGCGCGAAATAAAAGCGGCGATCGTTCAGGGTGACGTCAAGCGGCTCAGTTCAGTCTCTGGAATTGGCAAGAAGATCGCCGAGAGAATGGTTGTTGAGCTGAAAGACAAGATAAGCGAAGGTGAAGCGTTAGAGGCGGTTGCAGGATCCGGCATCACGTCGCAGGAGGGCATGAAGATGCGGGACGCTGTGCTGGCGCTGATCGCGCTCGGCTACAAGCAGGATGAATCGAGAAAGATGGTGTCTGCCGCTGTTCATGAAGGTTGCCCGGATAAAATGACGGTCGAAGAGATAGTGAAGAACGCGCTTGGAACATAGGGATGGAAATGATGGAGCGATGGAATAATAGGAACGGAACCGGGACATCGCGCTTCAGAAGCCGAGAACCCGGGGCTAGATCTGACGAGGCGGCAACCGCAGTTCACACACGTCTTTCAATCGCAGCATTCCAGCGTTACAATATTCCTATCTTTATAGATATCCGATGAAAGAGAACAACGAGATAATGCTCACATGCCGAAGCAGCAACCCATAAGAGATGACTTGAACAAGCCGGACCGCGATTTCGAACTGACGGTGCGGCCGCAGAGATTCTGCGATTTCATCGGTCAGGCCAAAGTCAAGGAGCGACTCGAACTCGCGGCCAAGGCCGCAAAGAACCGTGGCGACGTATTGGATCATGTAATGCTTTCCGGGCCGCCCGGACTCGGAAAGACAACACTCGCCTACATCATTGCCGAGGACTTGGGCGTCAATATCAAGGCTACGTCTGGGCCTGTTGTTGACAAGCCTGGTGACCTCGCAGGTTTGCTGACGAGCCTGGAGCGGGGTGATGTGCTTTTCATTGACGAGATCCATCGGATGCAGAAGGCTGTTGAAGAATATCTCTACTCGGCCATGGAAGATTTTAAGATAGACATAATGATCGATCAGGGGCCGAATGCCCGTTCGGTTCGGTTGGATCTACAGCCTTTCACGCTGGTGGGTGCTACGACGAGGAGCGGACTGCTCTCGGCTCCGCTCAGGTCACGATTCGGAATCTCCAACAGGCTGGACTATTACAAGCACGATGAATTGAAGGAAATTATCAAACGATCTGCGCGGATTCTTAATGTTGATGTTGATGAAGACGGCGCGATCGAGATCGCGAGCCGCTCGCGCGGCACGCCGCGCATAACGAACAATTTGCTCAAGAGGGTGCGCGATTATGCTCAGGAGAGGGCCGACAACAAGATAACCAAACCTGTGGCCGATAAAGCCCTTGAGATGCTGGACATAGACAAATACGGGCTCGACGAGATGGACAAGCGCATTATTGAAACGCTTATCCATAAGTTTTCGGGCGGCCCGGTTGGGCTGAACTCGCTGGCTGTTGCTGTCGGCGAGGAAGCGGATACGATCGAGGAAGTCTACGAGCCGTATCTGATCCAAGAGGGCTACATGAGTCGCACATCCAAGGGTCGTGTCGTCACCGAGCTTTGCTATAAACGCTTTGGCCTCAAATCCGCAGGCGTTAGCGGGGCAAAGCAGGAAGTATTATTCTGATGCTTTAGCGATGCGAGGGGGTGGCTTTAGAATTCTTGTTCTAAATGTTTTGCAAGGAGTTTCCCCAGGAGTGTCCACTAAGAATGGCGTGTTGATGCAGCGAGTGCTTACCGGTGTGTGCTGGCTTTACTTCGCCGTGAGCATTGCGCTCTGGATCATCCTTCGGCAGACGGGAGATCGCTGGTGGCTGGCGACCGTCCTCCTTTTTGGTCCGTATCGGCTTTGGGCTGTTCCTCTGGCACCACTGGCTGGTGCGGCGATTTTGTTCTGTCGTCGCTCCATCTGGGTGGTTTTGTTGAGCGCGTGGATGGTGCTGTTTCCAATTATGCACTTTTGCGTGCCGTGGAGACTCGCCATCCCCGATTTTAACAACGGACCACGCCTTCGTGTACTGACCTGCAATCTCCAGAGACAGAAAGCTGATGCGCTCGTTTCTTTCATTGAAGTTGCGAAGCCGGACGTAGTGGCCATCCAGGAATGGTCATCGCAGCAGAATTCGGAAGCGTTTAGTCACGGCGGATGGCATTGCGTGACTAATGACGAGCTTTTCCTTGCCAGTCGCTATCCGATAGCGAAAATGGATGATGCTGGCGTCCATGACTTGCAGGGAATGGGAATAGCCGTGCGTTATGATCTTGAGATGCCATGGGGGTTCGTGCATTTCATCAATCTTCGCCTCGCCTCTCCGCATCAGTCGCTGGAATATGTCCGCTGGCGTGCTCCCTCGGCGCCTGACAAGATTAGAGCCAACAGTCAGTTACGACTGACCCAATCACAACTGATCAGCACCTATGGCGGCAATCTTGGACCTTCAACGCTGCTGGCCGGTGACTTCAACACGCCTGAGGGCAGCGTTATTCATCGTGAGTGCTGGTCCCACTTTTCCAATGCATTCTCAACTGCCGGCTTTGGCTTTGGTCTTACCTACCACACAAAGCTCATCTCGACCCGGATTGATCACATTCTGTCCACGACAGCCTGGCGCTGCCGTGATGCCTGGGTTGGGCCTAACGTCGGCTCATCCCACAGACCGGTCATCGCCGATTTTGATGTGCCACGGGATCATTGAGGACCGCCATTCAATGACGCTCTCGCTATTTGGTGGATTTTGGGAGGCTGGCCTCGAGAGCTTTAACTCTATTCTCAAGGGAATCAACTCTTGTGGTCAACGCCTGGAGAGCATTTATCAACTCAACATCTCTCACGAGCGGGGTCTGAAATCCAGCCGGTGCGTTTGTGCTTTGTCCCTTGGCAAACCAGGCGGCGCTCATGATGACAAGCGTCGCAACACAAGCTACCGCCAACGCAATATTGATTCTTCCGCTCATCCATCTCCTCCTCTTTTGGGGTATCTTCCTGAGATACCATTAATCACATCATGGAATTATGGCATGCTCTCATGGCTCTTTAAATTCGCACGATACCAGATGCCGCGTCGAGGAAAAAAGCATTGCGATGTTCGCTTGATATTGGCTTTCCATTTTCGTTTCGGATATTCGAGTGATCTGCTATAAAACAATCGTTATGAACATTCTTGTTACAGCGGGACCGACAAGGGAAGCGATGGATCCAGTGCGTTTTATAAGCAATCGCTCGAGCGGTAAAATGGGCTATGCAATCGCTCGCGCTGCCGCTGCCAGAAAGCACAAAGTAGTACTCATTTCAGGGCCTGTTAATCTCGAGCCTCCCTCGAATGTGGGCGTCATTCGGGTTGTCACAGCGGCTGAAATGCTGGAAGCCGTGAAAACAAACATGCTGTGGTGCGATGTTCTGATAATGGCAGCGGCAGTGGCCGATTGGCGGCCTGTGGCTGTGAGCGCTCAGAAAATCAAAAAGAGGGAGAAGATTCGGAGCGTAAAACTTGTAGCAACTACCGATATTCTGCTCGCCATCCGGAGTAAAAAAGGCAAGCGGATATTCGTTGGATTTGCCGCCGAAACCGAAAACTTGGTGGAGGAAGCGCGTCGCAAATTGAAAGCCAAATCGTTGGATCTCATTGTCGCAAATGACGTGTCCCGTCGCGATGCCGGGTTTGATGTGGACACGAACAAGGTGACGTTCATGGCGAGCGATGGCGAGGTCACAGATTTGCCATTGATGAGCAAGCTTGCCGTGGCGAAACGGTTGATTGCATGGATTGAGCGCAAGGCCGGGAGATCAAGATAATGGTGTCGGAACGGCTAGAGAGACAATTGCGATTCATTGTGGAGATTGACAAGTTGAAGAGTGTCTTTCGGCAGACGCTTCTCATGCACGGCAAGCGATACGAAAATGACGCAGAGCATTCGTGGCATATTGCTGTGATGGCACTCCTTCTTTCCGAATACGCGTCAGGGCAAAAACTGGACATCGCGCGCGTCATGAAAATGGCATTGGTTCATGACCTGGTCGAGATAGACGCAGGCGACACGTTCTGCTACGACGAGAAGGGGGCGCAGACCAAACTGGCGCGCGAGCAGAGCGCCGCAGATAGGATCTTTGGAATCCTTCCCGCCGATCAGGCATCCGAGATCCGCGCGTTATGGGATGAATTCGAGGCGAGGCAGACACCGGAGGCCAGATTTGCAGCCGCGCTCGATCGTCTTCAACCGCTTCTTCATAACTACAACACTCAAGGTGCGTCCTGGCAGAAGCATGGAGTCACAAGCGATAAGGTTCTGGCGCGGAACAAACATATCGAGGAAGGTGCTCCAGTTCTGTGGGAATACGCGGAAAACCTCATTCGTGACGCCGTGGAAAAAGGCTATCTTGGCAGATAGCTGCGCAGTCGTGTCGGAGGAAGTCCAATTCTGTTCCTCACCCGCCGCTGGCGATCCAAGCCTGCACGTAAGCTATCCATATCTGTGAGTGTTTGTTGATAATTAGGAGGCTGTCCCAGCCAACGCCAACCATTGCACCTGACACTGCGGCTCGCAGATAGAAGTCATCACTGATCATAATGATGTAATAGAATGGATAGAGCGGAATCAGGCAAAGCAGTCCTTGAAAGATGGTGTCCTTGAAAGCGCTCAGGATTACGGTGACGTAAAGCACTGCAAAAACGACTATGCCGTATTCCTTGAGAAGACGCGTCCCATCTGGAAACAGGTTGTTTGGCGCATACCGCAAATATGCCATGATGCCGGCCATGGCGATAAAAAACAGCCAACTGAAGAGCAGATGAGGATTCCTTGGCTCACGTTGTGTGCTTTCGTCCTTTCTGGTTTGCTGGCTGAAGCGCCATTCGGTGGGATCTTGCGGTGTTGAAAATTCGTTCGCAATCTGTTCCTGTGCTTTGAGCGTCAGGGTGGTGTGTTTGGGCTTGGCGGCCTCAGCCTGCAAGCTCTCGGGTTTTCTAAGCGCTTCCCCGCATTGACATAGAAGGGCGTCAAGCCTGGCGAACTCGGAAACGGCAATCTCTTTTCCGCACTTGGCGCATTTGAGTTTTATGTCTGCCATGTTGATAGACTAACACAGAAACAGAGGGCAAACTCAAGGCAATAAAAACGTTTGTCTGCCACAGTGCATTCGTCTTGCTGGAATCGCTCTTTCTATGCTCCTCAGCCTGCAGTGTGTCGCAACGCGATAAGCGCTTCGACGTCTGCCTCTGAGAGTGTGTTCAACGTTTCTCCCCCGTGTGCAATTATCTCACAGGCTAGCTCGAAGAACGCGGCGTTCTGGATGGCATGTGAGTAGTCATTCGCAACCGTAACCAGCCCGTGATTGCTCATGATGGCCATGTTGTGATCCTGCATGGCATTTGCCACAGCTTCGCCAAGCTCTCTTGAGCCGGGCACCAGATAGGGAATCCGGGTAACATGTCCGATATAGAACGGAATCTCTGGAATCACAAAATAGTTTGCGTCGTCTTTGCTCCGACAGGCCAGCGCGGTTGCGTATGGCGATTGAAAATGCAGCACAACGTTTACATCTGGCCGAGTTTGCAGGATTGCCGTATGAAATGCAATTTCCGCCGTCGGCTTTGATCCGTCGAGAAGTATGCCATCAGAGATACGGCACATAGAAAGTTCTTTTGCCGAAATGTTTTCCATCCAGCTTCTTGTTGCAGTGGCTAGTAATCTGGACTCGTCCAATCGCCGCGACATGTTCCCGCTGCTGCAACGAACCAGCCCGCGACGAGCAACTGAGTGGCATGCATCTATGAATTCCTCGAGAATACGATCTGACACGTCTGTCATGGTCTTCCGTCTCTTTTTTACCAGAGTCAGTATTTGCCATATTCCTTAGCTGTCTGGTACATGGCAAGAACGTTTTCGGTGGGTGAGTTGTCCTGCAGCGAGTGCGTGGGCGAGAAACAGTAGCCGCCACCAGGCATCATAATTTCCAACGTGCGCCGGCAATACGCAACGGTTTCCTCGACGGTCCCGCTCGCGACCGGGCCGGCGGTGCTTATACAGCCGTGGAAGGCGAGCCGTCCTCCGAACGTTTTCTTCAAGTATTCCGGCGACATGTCCTTCGCCTCAGGTTGCAATGTATCCACAACGTGAACGCCTATCTTGATGAATTCGTCATACGCCCAGCTGCTCGATCCGCATGTATGCATCATCACGAAGCAATCGTAGGCCTTTGCCAGATCGCAGTATTTTTGGAAGCGTGGACCGATGTGCTTTTTGAAGATGTCCATGCTGATGATCGGTCCTATTTGCGTGCCAAGATCTTCGCCCATCCAGATAAAGTCAACTTTGCCTTTTGCCGCTTCGAGAATTCGGCGTGTAAGTTCAATCTGAATTTCCATACGGCGATCGGTAAGAAGCAAGCCGGCCGGGTCGTCAGTAATCAGATCCACAAGCGTCTGTTCCATTCCGCGCAGCATGCCATTGCCGTTAATGATGTCGCCAAACCCGGCGGAGCCATTTATTGCATATTGTTCGACTCTTGAGCATTGGTCAGGGACATCCGAAAAATCGAAATCTTCTGGATTGGGCATGGGCCAGTTGGCCACGGTTTCCTCGTCGGCCTCCTGAAGCGGAAAATCGCAAAAATCCCAGTATCCGCCTGTCTCATGCTCAATCCAGCGCCGATGTATTCCCCAGTCGTCCACCTTGACGCCCCGTTCGGGTATGTCCTTGTGAAGCTTCTGCCCCAGGTAGGCTGTCCCGCCGACGTTGCGAAAGTCCACGCCAAGCGCGATGCGCAGACCTTCTGAATCGTCGGGTTTCAACCCGAAATGTTTCTTCAGACGTGCGTCTATTCCTTCGTTGGCGGCGTAATCTATGGGCACGCGATCCGGCACTTGATTTGCGAAGGTCGTAAGCACTCGTTCTTTCGATGTCATTGTATCCTTTTCCATCAGAACTCACTATTCCTCAATTTGAGTTCACAAATACATCCGAGGAATGGATGGCCGTCAATTTACTGGGTATCCTGCCTCGCAGCTCTTAAATAGTGCGAAATGAGGGGGTGAATGACAAGTGGAAAGGGATGACAGTTATTCGTCATATGAGGCTCGTGCTTCAGAATCAATTCAGCATTATTATTGTCTGGTTAATGGATTGACCTGTTTGGTAGTTTAGAACAGTCTGGAAGCTGAAAACAACGAGGGAGGGTGTTTATGAGCAAAAAAGACAGGAAGAAGCACGAGAATAACCTGGAGAATCAGCAGTCGCAGAAAACAAAGGAACCGTTGACCAGGAAATTCTATGAGAAGCACCTGAAAAAGCTGTACATTGAATTGGTAAAGCTCCAGGAATGGATCAAACACGAAAAACTCAAAGTCGTGATCTTGTTCGAAGGACGGGACGCGGCTGGTAAAGGCGGAACAATCAAGAGTATTGTGCAGGGCGTGAATCCGCGTATTTGCAGAGTTGTGGCGCTTGGCGTTCCGACTGAACGTGAGAAAACGCAATGGTATTTTCAGCGATATGTCTCCGAACTGCCCGCCGGCGGCGAAATGGTACTGTTCGATAGGAGTTGGTACAATCGGGCTGGCGTTGAGCATGTGATGGGGTTCTGCACGGATGACGAGTATATGGAATTCCTTCGATCATGCCCGGAATACGAACGTATGCTGGTAAGGTCTGGAATCATCTTGATTAAATATTGGTTCTCCGTCAGCGATGAAGAGCAGGAAAATCGGTTCCATAAAAGGATGGAAGATCCGACTAAGCGCTGGAAACTCAGTCCAATGGACATAGAATCGCGCGACATGTGGGAGGAATATTCGCGGGCAAAAGACGAGATGTTCGCCTACACGGATGTAAAGCAGATCCCGTGGTATGTCGTGAGTGCCGACGACAAGAGACGGGCGCGACTCAACTGTATTACGCATCTTTTGAGCATGATTCCGTACAAAGACCTTACGCCCAAGGAAATGAAATTGCCGTCGCGCAAGAAAAGCACCGGCTATGTACGTCCGCCGATAACAGACCAGACGTTTGTGCCAGAGGTATACTGAGGTGTGCAGGCTTGAAAAAACTGCATGCGATTTGCGGCAGCGGACTGCTTCCCAGGCGGCTGTTACGTAGCGACTCTGCACAGTCTGCTCAGTGGTAAGCGTCATTTTCTCTTTTTTGCCGTCCCTTTTTGCTTGCTTTTGCGGTGTGAAGCGTTTACAAGCGGTCGCGATTTCGGTATAATAGGTATTTTGTGCACTCAAATGGGATACAGGGTCTAATATATGGCAAAGTCCAAGGCACGATCGGTGGCAAAACTGAATTCCAAACCTGAGTCTCAGTCCAAATCAGACGCAAAATCAGGCGTACTCGAGCCGAATAAACTGGCTGCCGGAGAGACGACTTCACAGGCTGAACCACGGGCTGTCCCTGATACACGAGGGCGGCGTAAACGGCAGCAGGAAATAGAGCACGCGGCTGAACAGATACGGGGAAAACGTCTGGCCAGCGATGCAGGGAAAACCGGGCCGGAAGAGGCAACGTCCGATGAGCCTGTCAATCGTGAAGAACGCAATGAAAAGCTCAAAGAGTTGATCAGATGCGCGGAAGCCCAGGGCGGCTACGTTACATATGATGATATCAACGACATAATTCCGGACAGTGTGATAAAGCCCGAAGAACTGGAATCGTATCTGACGGTTCTGCGAGGCATGGATATCGAGATTGTAGATGCCGCCAACGTTGACAAGCAGCGTAAACAGACCGCAAAAGAAGGCGGTCGGCAGGGCAGGGCGAAACTCGATTTCTTCGACGATCCGATCCGCATGTATCTCCACCAGATGGGCCAGGTTCCTTTGCTCACAAGGGAACAGGAGGTCGAGATATGCAAGCGCATCGAAAAAGCGGAAATAGGCGTTCGGAAATTATTCAACGATTTTGGATTCGCAACCGAGATGTATCTCGATCTGGTTGCCCGGCTTGAAAACGGCGAGGAACGCTTTGACCGGGTTGTTACAGATAAGTTCGTTGACAGCCGCGACAAGTATCTGAAGCTTCTGCCGCGCATCAAGAGGGATGTGTCCAAGCTGCACGCGCGCCTGCTCAAACAGTTCAGAGGGTCTTTAAAAAGTCACGTCAGCAATGCCACTCTCAGCAGAAGGCAGAAGATATTGGACAAGATGCGTGAGCAGCTGGCTGACTCTTTCTTAAAATTGCATTTTAAACAGAAGGTGGTCGAGTCAATGGCCTCCAAAGCCGAGGATTATTGCAAGGAATTCAAAAGCAGGGACGCGAATCTAAGCAGACTCGCCAAGCAACGTCCAAGCAAGAAGCGTGATGAATCCATGGTTTCGGAGAAGAAGCATCTCGACGCAATGCTGCACAAGTTTTGCATGCAGAGGGAAGAGACACTTCAGAGGTTCGCGGAACTTCGGGATGCGATGCGTCAGGGGCAGAAGGCAAGAACTGAGATGGTCGAAGCTAATCTGCGTCTGGTAATAAGCATTGTCAAAAAATACATGAACAGGGGGCTGTCGTTTCTCGATCTGATTCAGGAGGGAAACACGGGGTTGATGAAGGCGGTCGAGAAATTCGAGTACCGCCGCGGTTACAAATTCAGCACCTACGCCACATGGTGGATTCGCCAGGCGGCGACCCGTGCCATCGCTGATCAGGCGCGCACGATCCGTATACCCGTTCACATGATAGAAACAATAAACAAACTGCTCAGAGTCCAGAAGAAATTGGTACAGGAACTGGGCCGGGAACCCACGCCGGAAGAGGCCGCAGAGGAAATGGACATGCCGGTGGAAAGGGTCAGGGCTGTCTACAAGATGGCTCAGCAGCCGATTTCCCTGCAGAGTCCCGTTGGAGACAGCGACGACGCGCATTTCGGAGATTTTATCGAGGACAAAGGCGCAGAGAATCCCTCGGACATGACGGCGTACAGCATACTCAAAGAGCGGCTGAAGGAAGTCCTGAACACGTTGACCGAGCGGGAGAGAGCAGTTTTAGACTACCGTTTCGGGCTGACCGATGGCTATTCCAGGACGTTGGAAGAGGTTGGCAAGCAGTTCGCCGTGACGCGCGAACGTATTCGCCAAATAGAAGCGAAATCCTTGCGTAAGCTCAGGCATCCTACACGCATGAGGAAGCTTGAGGGGTTCCTGGAGATGAAATGACCACATGCACACCATTCAACCCCCGGCAGTCGCTGACTGCCACGTATCGGCAATAAGGAGAGATTCATGTTGGATATCATAAACCAGTTCACACCGGAAGTCACAATCATCGCTTCAATATTTGCCTTTGCATGGCTGCTGATCGGCGTAGCGATCGGCATGCATCTTCGCCGCTATAGAAGTGGCGGCACAGGCAACGCAATCAGCGTTGGAGAACGCGGGGGGGATCGACGTGGCGGCGGCAAAGTAAGCAGCAAGGGCGGCGGTAAAGGCGGCGAGATCGTAGAGGTCTATATCGGCAATCTTGCATACGAGGTATCGGAAAAAGATCTGAGCAAGGCTTTCGGCGAATTCGGAGAAGTCGTTTCGACGAGAGTCATCAAGAATCGATTCAGCGGCAAATCCAAAGGATTCGGGTTTGTTGAGTTGGACGGCAGGGACCAGGCAAACGCGGCGATAAGGTCTCTCAACGGCAAGGATTTCAAGGGGCGCCGGATTGTCGCGAACGAGGCGCGATCGCGATCGAGGTAGCCACGGTTCAGATCACCATTGCTTTCGCTATTCTGTCTGCAGCCATCTGGCCGTCAACGATTCCGATCATCGCGAGAGCGAATTCGAAGCTCGTTCCTGGTCCTTGGCTGGTCACTATCGTGTCGTCAATAACAACTCTGTTTTCCAATCGTGCCGTTGCTGTCAATTGCCCGGCGACTCCTGGGTGGCAGGTTGCTTTGCGTCCGGCGAGGACGCCGGCGGCTTGAAGCACCAGAGGTCCCGCGCAGATCGCCCCAATCAGTTTACCGGCGCCGACGTGCTTACGCACGGCTTCGAGGAGCGATTTGGATGCCATGAGGTTTTTTGCGCCTTCGGAGCCGCCAGGAATGGCAATTACGTCAAAACTGGCGGCGTGAACCACTGACCATTCCACGTCAGCCACCAGCTTGACTTTTCGTGACGCCAGTATCTGCGTTCCGCCGAGACCGGCAGCCGTGACCTCCCAGTTCGCCCGCCGCAGTGTATCAATAATGATCACGGCTTCCATTTCTTCTACACCGTTTGCCAATGGAACCAGCGCTTTTGTCATGGTATACTCATCTTTTTATCTAAACTTTAACACTAACGTAACAGTGATCGAGATTCAAGTGACAAGCGATCTTGGGTTGTTAAACATGTTCGGCCCTCGCTAAAGATTCTTGCTTGAAGCGTAACGCCCGAAACCTTAACATGCACCTCGTGAAATACATAAGCACAAGAGGCAATATAAAGCCGATCGGATTCAAGGAATCTGTGATGATGGGGCTGGCGCGCGATGGCGGATTGCTCCTCCCGGAAGAGATTCCGGATGTCTCCGGGAAACTGGCGTCTTGGAAGAAGCTCTCGTATTCCGATCTTGCGTACGAAATAATGAAGATCTTTACCGATCTTCCCGCAAAAGATCTGCGCAAGCTTGTTGACAAGAGCTACGCTACTTTCGATTCCAAGGAAATCACGCCGGTCGTGAGTGTTGCTGGGATTCACATTGTTGAGCTGTTCCACGGGCCTACACTTGCCTTCAAGGACGTTGCTCTCCAGTTCCTGGGCAATTTGTTCGAATACATATTGAAGGAACGACGGCAGCAACTTAATATTCTAGCTGCAACGAGCGGCGATACCGGTAGCGCTGCAATACACGGAGTGCGGGGTCGAAAACGAATCCGGATTTTTGTAATGCATCCGCAGGGCAGGGTAAGCGACATTCAGGAGCGCCAGATGACATCGGTGCTCGACGATAACGTCTTCAATATCGCTGTTGACGGCACATTTGACGACTGCCAGCGGATTATGAAGGCTATTTTCAACGATTTACGCTTCAAGGACCGGCTCTCGCTCGGATCCGTAAACTCGATTAACTGGGCCCGGATTCTTGCCCAGATTGTCTATTATTTCTACGCCGCGTTTCGCGTGATGGAGGCTACGAAAAAGCAGAGTGTCAGATTCGCCGTACCCACCGGTAACTTCGGCGATATTTTTGCGGGTTATGTGGCGAAAAGGATGGGACTGCCGATAAGCAAGCTTGTGCTCGCCACAAATGAAAACGATATACTTTCACGGTTTTTCAACACCGGAGTGTACAGTCTCGGCAAAGTCCGCGCGACTGTCAGTCCTTCGATGGATATTCAAGTTGCCAGCAATTTTGAGCGGTATCTCTATTATAAGGTTGGAGAAGCCCCGACAAAGTTGAGGAAGCTCATGAATTCATTTGCTTCCGATGGTCGCATCGCCATTGAAATGAAAAAAGGCACAGTGGACAGGCTGTTCGCAGCAGGAGCTGGCGATACTGAATCAACCTTGGCCACAATAAGGGAATTTCATGGGAAGTATGACTATCTGCTCGATCCGCATTCCGCGGTTGGCGTCTGCGTAGGAATGAGATATTTGAAGCGTGATGAGCCGATGATCTGCCTGGCAACGGCGCACCCGTCCAAGTTCGGGAAAGCAATCGAAGATGCAACAGGCGGCGATATCGCGCATCATCGGATTATTGACGCTCTGAAGAACATGCCGACGCGTTGTGAGGCACTCCCTGTATCGGTCGAAACAATTCGCGAATATATCGAATCCTGCGTGAAGGTGGAATAAGCATGGAAACATTTCAATGTATAAAATGCGGGAACTGCTGCCGGCCTCATGGCTATGTTAGGCTGAAAGAGGGCGAAGCGGAACTGATTGCGGGTTATGAGGGAATGGATATATTGCAGTTTGTGAAAGAGTGTGCACGCTTGACGGATGATAGGACAAGCCTCAGTCTCAATGAAAAGACGGATGGCTCCTGCATTTTTCTCGCAGGCGACAACACATGCGTTATCAACGATGTGAAACCCCGGCAATGTCGGGATTTCCCGGGGAACTGGAGATATGACGGCTACGAAAAGATATGCGGCGCATTGCACGAAAGCGGACATAACCGCATCCGGCAATGACGGGCGATTGAGACTGAGAGGAATATATGAATCCCGAAGAATTGAAGAAAGAGACAATTGAGTTATTCCAAATGCCAGGCTACTCACCGCTGACCGCAGGCGAGATAAGCAAGGTACTCAAACTTAAGGATGCGCGAGCCAAACGTCTACAGAAAGCTCTGAACGAACTTGTGAAGGACGGCCAGATCGTATGCGTTCGGAAGAATCGCTACTCACTAGGCGAACCTCTTGATCTTGTGACCGGTAAAGTTGAGCTCACCAGGGCCGGCAACGGCTTTGTCACGGATCGCAAAGGTGGAACCGATATTCTGGTGATGGCCGACGACCTCGGCACGGCTCTGCCGGGCGATGTTGTAGTTGCGCGGCTTCACGCCGGGGCTCAGGCAACAGACGATGGCATTAGGCACGGAAAGGTCATCAAGATTCTTGAGCGTTCCCGCCACGACATTGTCGGTACGCTAAGGTCAACAGGGCGCTTCCTTTATGTGCTTCCGCTGGACTCCAGATATAAGCAGGATTTCTATGTGTCCGATGCCAATGGCGCGAAAATCAACGATCGCGTCGTGGTGCGTTTTGTGGGATGGGAAAATAAACACGTTAATCCAGAGGCTGAGATAGTGGATGTAATAGGCCCCATGGACAACCCTTCCCTGGATACCATTTCGATTGTCAGACAGTTTGGTTTCACGGAGGAGTTTCCGGACGAGGTGATAAGGCAGGCTGAGTCGGCGTCGGCTTTGATGGATGCGCCCGGAGCGAGAGAGGATCTGCGTGATACTTATGTTCTCACCGTTGATCCGGAGCGGGCCCGGGATTTTGACGATGCTCTTTCGCTGGAAAAAGATGCCAATGGCAATCGCGTACTCGGTGTCCATATTGCGGATGTCAGCCATTTCGTACGACGCGACACTGTGCTCGACAAGGAGGCGCGCCGCCGTGGTAACAGCATCTATCTGCCGGACAAGGTGATTCCTATGCTGCCAGAACAGCTTTCTAATGGAATATGCAGTCTCAATCCCGATGTTGACCGCCTGACGTTGTCGGCGTTTATTACTATTGACGGGGTCGGCAATATTATTGGGAAAAGATTTGCGAAGACCATCATCAGGTCGAAGTTGCGGCTCACATACGAAGAGGCGTTTGCTGTCCTTGAAGGAAAACGTGAGACTGGCGTGGGCAAGCAGAAAAAGGCAGTGCCTTCCATCTCGCATGTGCCGGCCGATGGTCGGCGCCTTCTGAAGGAGATCCATGCGCTGGCCCAGCAATTCAGGGCGAAGCGGTTTGCGCGATATGCGCTCGATCTGGACGTGCCGGAAAACGAAATCGTGATCGGCAAGGATGGTATGATCCAGGAAATCCGTGTTGTTCCGAACGATATTTCACATCAGATGATCGAAGAATGCATGGTGGCCGCCAATGAGGCGGTTGTGATGGAATTAGACGTCAGGCATATTGGCGTCATCGCTCGAGTGCATGAGCCACCGCGCGAAGACAAGATTCAGGACCTCAGCGTTCAACTCGCGGGGATGGGCTTCAAGCCGGGGGATCTGTATAGCCGGCAGAATCTGGCGAAATTTCTAAAGTCAGTTGTGGACCATCCGCTTGCGTACAGCGTAAGAACCGCCGTGCTGCGAAGCATGAACAGGGCCGTTTACAAGGCGACCTCCAGCGGGCACTACGCGCTTGCGAAGAAGTTTTACGGGCATTTCACGTCCCCGATTCGCCGTTATCCTGATTTGATCCTTCACAGGCAATTGGCCGCTTCGCTCTCGCGCGAACACGGAAGGTTCTACGAGCGGCAGGAACTGGCGGTAATTGCGCTTTCGTGCACCGAGACGGAACAGAGGGCCGATCAGGCTGAGCGGGAATTGATGGAGATAAAGAAATACCGGTATCTGGAGCAGGAACTGAAGCTCAAGAAACCGAGGATATACGACGCCGTCGTGGTGAGCTGCGTTAATTTCGGGATGTTTGTCGAAATACTTGGGCTCCAAGTTCAGGGGCTTGTGCATGTGTCAGAGCTGTCCAAACAATACGTAAAATTCGACAGACAAGCCGCCGCCCTCAAAGCCGGCAAGGACGTCTACAAATCCGGTCGCCGCGTCAAGGTCTATGCGACCAGAGTTGACTTTGACAAACGCCGCATAGATTTTGCTTTGGCGTTGTAATATTCCCACCTCGTTTAGCTGGTCTCGAGCGGGAAAGTTATTGAGATCAAGGAGTCGGATATAAGCTGGATAAGAAAGGGGATGTAACAGGCTTGGGATGCATCGGTCGCACTGTTCTTTAAACTTTGAAGAGTTGCACATTCCTGTCTGGAAATGCCGGAAAGAGACCTTGCAAGGTGGGGCTGATGAGTGTACAAACACCGGAAAGTGGTGTGCCTGATGTGGTGAAGTGGTGGGCGACGACTGGATGGGAAAATGAGAGTCAAGAAGAATGCTCTGCTCGGAACTTGGGAATTCGCTGAAAGCGATTTGTTTTACAGTGAACACCGAGTGTCCCCAGATTTGGCCAAGCTTGATGTCACTCGTATCCTGGTAGTTGACGATGAGGCTACCGCGCGAAATTCCCTGGTCAAAACGCTGAGATCGGAATTGCCTGACAGGGTAATAGAGGAGGCGGTGAGCGGGATCCAGTGTCTGGAACTTTTTACGAATCATCGCCACAGCGTGATTACGATGGATTTGATGATGCCTGGCATGGACGGATACAGGACGTATCTGGACCTAAAGGAGATGTGTCAGGAGAATAAATGGCGGATGCCGGCCATGGTTTTCTGCACTGGGTACGATCCGCCACGTACGGTCATGCGCTTGGTAGCCGATGATCCTTCCTGTTGCATCCTGAGCAAGCCTGTTAGCAATAGAGCCCTTGTCGAAGCTGTGGGCAGCCGTCTTCCCTCTCTGAAACCTTCAGCTTGATGACGACTTTGTTGGCGTCGCTGTGCGGGTTTATGCCTCACAACACAATGCACATCATGCGGAACAAAACGCTCGCCAAATACAATAAAATCGTCGGGGGAATGCTTCCACTTTCGGAGTTGAAGGATAGATTCCCTGCCGAATGGCTTAGACTTTCTAGCGAACTAACTCCGCTGTGTCAGCCGGATACTTCACAGGAACTCGCCAAAGCATTGCGTAAAATCGGGCTGGAGGCGGACGCCTATCACGCGCGTGTAAGAAGGAGCAGGGGGAATCCCAATGTTGTAGTCGTTGCACTTCCATTTGTGGTTAGGAATCAAATGGCCAGGTTGTGGTTGGCAAATTCCTATTTGCTTGCAATGGCAGGTGGAGGGACTGAAGGAAAAGCGAGACTTGCGCTGTTGGATGGCATTGTGATGCAGCGTTTGCTGTTTCGGCGTGGGCTGGAACGTAAGCCGGTTTCGATGGCATGGTTTCGTCACGTCTGGCCGCTGGTTCGACGGAAGCAGCGGAATCTGATGCTTTATCTGGTTCAGCAGAAGGGTATCTACTGCTTTTACAGCGATAAGCTTCTTAAGGGGCTCGCCAATATTATTGGCGGTCGTGATTGCATTGAGATTGCTGCTGGCGACGGTACGTTGACTCACTTCCTCAGGCAGGCCGGAGGCGCAATCCGGGCAACCGACAATTATGCCTGGGCCAAGGATATCCAGTATCCCGATTTCGTGGAGAGGCTGGATGCCGAAAATGCGCTGCGTAAATACGCTCCGCCGGTCGTAATATGTTCATGGCCACCCGCAGGAAACTCGTTCGAGAAATCGGTGTTTGCATGCGCTTCAGTCATGCTTTACATCGTAATCGCCAGCAGGAAGACATTCGCCAGCGGGAACTGGGATTTGTATGCAAAGCAAAAGGAATTCCAGTGGGAGGAGGATAAAGTTTTGTCAGGGTGGCTGATTCCTCCGGAAATTGAAGGCGCTGTGCTCGTGTTCCGCAGAAATGTGTCGGCAGCCACGCTGGGACGCAATGCGTGAATTACAGGCGCTTTCGCACATGCAGCGGTTTGGCTGGAACACCTGCAACGACGGCATTGGCCGGCACATTGCGGGTGACCACGGATCCGGCGCCTACGGTCGCGCGCACGCCTATTCTTAACCCCTGTATGACTGTTGCTCCTGCGCCAACATGGGCACAGGTTTCGACAGTAACTCTTCCACAGAGAATAGCGCCGGTCGAGACATGAACATGTGCCCGCAGGATAGAGTCATGCTCGACAATTGAACCTGTGTTGACGACGACATTATCCTCAATAATTGTTCCGGCGCATACAATGGAACCCGCGAGAATCTGCACCCCAGCGCCGAGGCTGGCCGATGGTGAGACAATGGCCGTCTTGTGGATGATGCTGAGGGGCGTCAATCCGTGGCGCACGGCTTTTTCGAATAGCCTACGACGGGGGGCATTGTTTCCAACTCCGCCAAGACCGACAACAAAGTGCGTTATGCCATCGTCTGAAAGTTTGCTCATGAGCGAATCGCCGCCGATGACGGGAATACCAAGGACGTCGGTGTGCCAGAGCGACCGCTTCTCATCCAAGAATGCAACAGGCCTGATTGTAGTATATTCGCGGCATGCCTCGAGTAGTACCAGTGCATGGCCGCCGCTGCCCAGAAATACACAACAGATATTATTTTGCGATTTTCTCATTTTGAGCGTTGATGTTCTTCCTGAAGAGCATCGTAAATTCATGCGAATACAACTTTGGGCATGAACGACATAACTCCGATGAATCGTATTTCTTTTGCTCTATCATTCGCCTTAAATCAGCCATGGTGCGCCCTCTCCAGACTTCCTCCAATGTTTGATTTCCGATTTGTCCAAGTACAAGTCGTGCATCGTAATCGGCGCAGCAGGGAGTGATGCGTCCGTCCCATTTGATCACGAGCCTGTCGAATGGTTCGGTGCAAACGATATTTGCCTGGTCCTTGCGGGGCAGACTCGATTGTGAGATCTTGCTGCTAATGCCTGTCTTCATTACGGCGATATTGTCAAAGAGACTGATTCCGGAAACGGACAATGTGTCAGGGATACCTTCCCAGTAACGGATATATCGCTCCATGTCGCCCCTGCGACTGTTGCTCTCGTCCGCAAGAATCTGTGCATTGATATGGATGTGGACGGATATACCCATCCGGGCTGCAGTTTCGCGCAAATGCCGCACATTTTCCCTGATATCATCAAGACGGCAGCCCGGCCGAATGCTTTCATATTCGCTTTCAGTGAGTCCATTGACTGACACGCCAACGTAGGTCACGCCGGATTCGAGCAGTGCGATGCTCCTGTTATCGTCCAAGAGGACGCCGTTAGTCTGGAAATTGGCGGCAAGGCCCCTGAGTTTAGCGTATCGGATCATTTCACCGAGTCCAGGGTGCATGAGAGGTTCACCGAAATTGAATAAACGCAATTCCGGTCGCCATGGAGCGACCTCGTCAACGATTGTCGTGAATGTCAACATTTTCATCATCCCAATTTCACGGCGCATGTTCTGTCTGGGGCATATGGTGCAGTTACAATTGCAGGCATTCGTTGGCTCAATGTAAACTATTTTTGGATAAGGTGGAGCGTTGATTTCACTCGGGTGCTGCGGCTTTCTCGATCCGGTATTTGCTGGAGATATCGCAACTTCATTCTCGGTTGGGCATGTCATATTTGGCAGTTCCACTCAGTTTTCATCGGCATTGACAAGCAGAAGAGATGCCATAAGCTGATGCTTTAAACGGCATTGTACGTTTCCTGGGGTAGGCGTTGGGGCATGGCACGTGGCGTGCTAAACACAGATCAATAATGATATGATGGAAGGTATCAGGTGATGGGCAAGGCAGGCACTTGGCAATTTACACAGCTGTTTTTGTGGGGGGTTAGTGCCGTGTTTCCATGGATTTGGATGACGGCATACGGAGACGACACCAATCTTGGTGTTGACGCCAGCCTTGGACTAGAGGTTTCGACTTCCAGATGGAGCGATGCCGTTTCCGACACACGATTGGCGGATAAAGAAGGCAAGTACGCATGGTCTGGCGCATGGCCTCACGAAGGAGAACGGAAGGATTTGGGCGCGCCGGCCGTGAGAATTCCGGAATTACTTCGGCTTGCCGCCTCGTCTCCTCCCAGGGAAATGGTTCGGATTCCAGGCGGAACGTACGTAATGGGTGTGACGCGTTTTGGAGTTACGAATCTTACATATGAGTCTCCTGCACATATGGTTTCCATCCACACTATTTACATGGATCGCTATGAATGCTTCATGCTACTGTGGAGCGGTGTGCAGCAGTGGGCGGTGGAACACGGCTACACCGATTTACCCGTGATCCAAACCGAGAAGGATAATGACGAGGATGATGATAAACTGTTGGATCATCCTGTGGTGAATGTCTCCTGGTATGACTGTGTCAAATGGTGCAACGCCCGCTCCGAGAAAGAAGGTCTTATGCCTGTGTACTATACAGACAATGCTCAAATGGAAACATATCGCACCGGTTCCATGGATCTGGTCTCGGCATTGGTTGATTGGTCGGCTGACGGCTACAGGCTTCCCACGGAAGCAGAGTGGGAGAAGGCCGCGCGAGGCGGCCTTAAAGGAATGAACTTTCCATGGGGTAATGACGTCGATGGCGGCAAAGCGAACTACTACAACAGCAGGGACGACGGTGAGCAGGGCACTATGCCGGTCGGCTATTATGATGGACGGCAGACTCTCAATGGTAAACAAGTCAAAGTTGATATGGTAAATGAGTATGGTCTTTACGATATGGCTGGGAACGTCAGCGAATGGTGTTGGGATAGATACGCGTCCATTGATCTGTCCGTTATCAGCGATCCCACTGGTCCTGATGTTGGCAATACCAGGGTGATGCGTGGAGGAAGCTGGAGGAACGCCCTTGTTGAGCATTTGTTCGTTTCCTTTCGTGAAAGAGCCACACCAGACATCAAAGGAGACTACGTCGGCTTTAGATGCGTTCGCAGGGAGTGATGGCCAGTGTGGCTTGTGTAACGGCATGTCAAGAGAGGATATGTAAAATGATAAAAGTTATGAAAGTCAGCGGGGAAACGATCTATATCAACGAAGATTATATAGAATGGATTGAATCGACGCCGGACACACTAATCAAGATTCACGACGGAACAACATTTACTGTGCAGGAAACGCCCGATGACATTCTCAAGATGATGCGTGAATGGAAGAAGACCAGACGCGGAATGCGGGAGTAGCTTGTTATGAATATTTCTACGCTAATCGGATTGGTGATGGCATGGACCTGTCTGCTGGCATCGGTCCTTCTTGACGGCGGTGGCGCGAAGGCTTTGCTGGCATTCGTAAAGCTTTCGCCTGCCATCCTGGTGTTTGGCGGAACTTTTGGCGCAGTCATCATCGGTATGTCCCTCGAGGAGATCAAGGCTATTCCGTCGCGGTTTGCCGTGGTCTTCAAGAGCCACGCATTGGATATGAACGGCACGATTGCGAGGCTGTGCGAAATGGCCGTTCGCAGCAGGCGCGACGGCATACTTGCGCTTGAGGATGATATTGAAAAACTGACGGACCCATTCATGAAAAAAGGTTTCCAGATGTGCGTTGACGGAGTGGACACCGAGAAGCTGACGGAAGTCATGGAGACGGAATTCACGACCCTGAAACAATGGTACAAGGATGGTGAGGAGTTTTTTAAACAATTGGGCGGCTTCTCTCCCACGCTCGGTATTATCGGCACCGTGTTAGGCCTTATTCATATGCTTGCTAATCTTGAGAATGCGGAATCAATGGGGCCAGCCATAGCCATGGCGTTCATAGCCACAATGTACGGAGTTTCCTTCGCCAATCTTGTGTATCTCCCGCTTGGAAACAAGGTGAAGAGCGTATCCTCACGGGAACTGCTCCTGAAAAGAATAATCATACAGGCTCTAGTCGGGATACAAAGCGGCGTAAGTCCGCGCTTGCTCGAGCAATCGTTGCAATGCTATCTGCATGAACACGAGAGGAGTGAATCGCCGCGGGAAAAGAACGCTTGATCAAAAGGCGATTGGTGACACATGGCCAAAAAGAAAAAGCGTGAACAACCCGAAGAAGCCCCGGAGAATGCCGAGCGTTGGCTCCTGACGTACGCCGATATGATGACCCTGCTGGTGGCCTTTTTCATCCTCATGTATTCCATGTCCGTTGCCAATATAAAGAAATTCAACCAGGTGGCTATTGCAATTCGAAGCGGTTTTGGCGGCGATTTCGGGCAGAAAGGCATTTCGATAGCAGAACGAGGATGGCCTTCAACCTTCAAAGAATCGACGATCGGAGGTTCTGCCAGCGATAAAATGAAAAAGATAGTTCAGGGAAGGGATAAGTCAACAGACTCCCCTGAAACGCAGGAACTCATGAAACTGTTCGAGTACGTCAATACACAGCTTGCCACGCTTAAATTGGATCATAGTTTTGTTCCCCTTCTCGATATTGACGCACAGGAGGGAAATCGAGTCAGAGTCATCATGTCTGATCGGCTCAGATTTGTCGCAGGCAGTTCTGATCTTACCGAGGAAGATCGGGAAGAAGTTTTAAGGGTGGGGAAGATGATCAAGGACTCGACATTTAAGATCGCAATTGACGGTTACACCGCGTCAAGCGGCGAGAATGTTGGTGATGGTTGGGCGCTTTCCTTCGAGAGGGCAAGGCAGGTGGCTATTTTATTGGCAAACGAGGCAAAAATCAATCCAAGACGTCTAATGATATCTGGATATGGAGAATGGAAGGATCCTGGCAAGTCGCGCAGATTAAAGATGACGGAGCAAGGCGCCTGGGAAAAAGTGGATGAAGTTGAATCGGATGCCAAGCACAGGGATGTTGTGCTCCTGTCGCTGATCATCAAATAGCTAAAGTCTCCGCGTTTCTTCAGTGATTCGATTCAGCCGTCCGCTGTTTTTAGCATTCGAAATAGCAGTACTCTGCTTGGGCTTTCATAGGCATGTGTAGAGCGGATCAAACACCGATCATGGAAAAGAAACATTTGATTCTAATAGTGGACGACCAGGCCGGAACGGTTGCGGTCCTCAGTAGGCATCTCTTTGCCGTCGGATGCGACGTCATGGCCGTGAGAACAGGACTGGAAGTCGTGGAATTCCTTGCGTCAACCACACCAGACGTCATTGTTCTTGATATGATGCTGGAGGGTGAAAGTGGTTTGGATCTGTGTGAAAAAATCCATAGATTGCCAGCGATGGCGGATGTTCCAATTCTGTTTTTCTCAGGCTACGATGAAAACGAAAAGAGGCTTGCGGGGCTGAAGGTTGGCGCGCGCGATTTCGTATCAAAAAGCAGCGATGTCCGCGAGATCGTTACCAAGATAGCGCTGCACTTGAAACTGGCCGATAACGAACGCCTGCTCAGGCTGAAGAATCAGGAGTTGTCCGATGCATACTTGCAACTGCATTCCACTCAGGAACAGGTGGTTCAGGCGGAGAAACAGGCTTTGCTGGGGAAGTTGTCGGCTGGTGTCGCTCACGAGGTTTCCACACCTATGGGCTTCATCATAAGCAATTTGAAGATGCTCAATGCCAGCGCTCGGGACATTTATCGTGTTTTGGACGCTGAGAAAGATCTGATCGAGCTTTGCGAGGAAGCGGGAGCAGGCGATAGGCTCAACGAAAAGGCGGCTGCTATCAGGAAATTGCGCGTGGAACTTCAAGTGGATGCAATGAGGCTGGAGATAGACTCCATGTGCCGTGACAGTCTCGATGGAATCGAATTGCTGGCGCGGGTAGCCAGCGACCTAAAGGAGTTCTCTCGCGACGACAAGCACGACATGCAGCCATCGGACATAAATGCAATTATGGACAAGGCCTTGAATCTGGTTCGCGTAGAACTCGGCACTCGAATAGCAGTGGTGCGTCAGTATGCGGAACTACCAAGTGTGATGTGCATTCCAAGCAGGATCATGCAGGTGTTCTTGATTCTGATAGTGAATTCGCTACAGGCTATATCAGACAAAGGAACCATCAATGTGACTACGTTATGCGGCTGTGAGAGAGTCAAGGCTGTTGTGGAAGACACAGGAACAGGCGTATCGCCGGAAAATATCGGGCTCATGTTCGATCCATTTTTCACGACAAAGCCGGCCGATAAAGGCACTGGACTGGGCTTGACGATAGCGCAAAAAATTGTGACTTTTCATGGTGGAACCATAACCGCCACGAGCCAAGCCGGTAAGGGGACAACCATGACCGTCGAATTACCTTGTCAGCAGCTTGTGACGGGAGTTTGAAGTATCAGGAGTTTCAATTGGAACAGAACATGATCAGCGAGTCAAAGAAAACCGAAACGGAGGGAACAGCACCTTCGCCAGCGGGATCTCAAAGCGAAGCCAAGCCTGTCAGTTACCGTTCCGGCATAGTTGGCGCTTTGCTGTCGCTGCTCGACTTGAGGCGGACCCATTTTGGCGCTCACTGCAGAAGAGTGGCGGAATGGAGCGGAGAGATGGGGCGGCTTGGAGGTCTTTCTTCATCAGAGCTTGAAGAATTGGATACAGCAGCGCTCCTGCATGATGTTGGCTTTATTGTCGCATCGGGAGACAGGCTCTTCGCTGAACCCGAAAGGGATCGTGGAGGGACGCGTCCGACTCACGACCTTGTTGGTTATTCGATCCTGAATGAGATTCCAGGCTTCGAGAACATCGCGGAGGCCGTTTTGCATCACCACGAGCATTACGATGGCACTGGGCGTCCGATGGGACTTAAAGGCGTCAAAATACCCGTGATGTCCAGAATCATTGCTGTTGCCGATGCGTATGACATAGAAATTCATCCGGGCTTGGGGATGCTGGCTGCAGACGAAGAGACTGCACGTCGCTCGCTTATGCGCCAGCGTGAGCGGCGGCTGGATCCGGATTTGGTGAACCGTTTGTTTTTTGTGATTGCTAATCTTGACCCTATCAGGAGAAAAGGAACTGAGGAATTCGAAATCACCCCGACAGCCTTGACTCCGGGGATGGTTCTTTCAAGGGATCTCAGGACGCTCGACAACCTGCTCCTCCTGAAAGCCAATACGATTTTGACGCAGGATTTTATCAATAGGTTGTTGGCTTCCGAGAAACTTGACTGGCTGCTGGCCAAGGCTTATGTGAACGCGAGGTCGATCAGAGAAGAGGAATTGCCGCTGGAAGAAAGAAAACCGGAATTTGTAATGACGACGGCTGGAGCGCCACTGGAAGGCAGGGCGCGCTCCACAATCCTGGTGGTGGACGATTCCAAGGCCATCTGCAATGCCATCCGGCGTGAGTTGGGGCGTGAGGGAATTGAAGCTGTTGGTGTGACTGATGTCGAATCGGCCGTCAAACTGCTGGACACACAGCGATTCGATGCAGCGATCACCGACATTGTCATGGCGGGAGCGGACGGTTTCGCGTTTCTGAGTGAAGTCAAAGCAAAGCATCCGGATCTTCATGTTGTTGTTTTGTCTGGCTTTCCATCGGCGGAGAACATTCATGCTCTAAGGGGGTTTCAAAATGTTGTGCGCTTCGTGACAAAACCATGGTCGGGCCGAATTCTGCTTTCTTCTGTGGAAGAAGCAATGGATTTGACAAAAGCCGCGGCGAAGAAGTGACGCGCGTTTGCAATGACACCGTGAACATGACACCAGAAGACATGGAATACATGAGCCGGGCGCTGAGGCATCGGCTCAGAAATTTTGCATCTGGTGTAAAGGCCGCTATCACATTATTGTCCGAACAACTCGACACCAGATTGACTCCATCCGAAAAGGAATATTTCCCCTTGATAGCCAAGGAATGCGAATCGCTGGCGGAAGTTACGTCGCGTTTGAGTCTCCTGTTCGAGGGCGCGCAGGACTGCAGGCCGGGGCATCTTATCGGCATTCTTGAGGAAGCGCGAATGGCAATAGAAGCTCGCTACCCGCTGGCCAATATTCGATGGCATCGAAAAGGACATCTGGATAACGTCGAAATAGCCAGTCACACCAGCCTGGTCGCGGCATTGAAGGAAATAATTGCGAATGCAATAGCTGTGTCGTCCGGCAGGGAAATAGTCGTTCAAAGTTCAATTTCGGCAAAGATCATCGAAATAGCCATTCAGGATCATGGGGCCGGTCTTTCACCGGACAACTGGGCCTGCGCATTGCAGCCTTTCCGGATGTCAAATGCCGACCATTTAGGGATAGGCCTGGCAATAGCATCACGTTTGGTCGCCAGCATTGGAGGCAGGCTGCAATCACGAAAAGAAAAGAGAGCTTTCATTGTAGTAATTGAACTGCCGGTAAACGGCGATGTTGCTGCCACGGCACAGGTAGTGTAATCTTTAATTCCTGTTGACGTGACAAAAACACGGAAGGACCTAAGATATGATGCTCAGAGTTTTGATAGTCGAGGACGATGCTTTGTTGCGCAAAGCTCTTCACGATCGTCTGCTTCACTCTGGAATGTGTGTTCAGGCATGCTCGACGCTTGGAGAAGCCAGGTCTCATCTTTCTTCGGATTCATTCGATGTTCTGCTTGTTGACATGCGTCTTCCGGATGGTGACGGGGTGCAATTCATTGCCGAGGCCAAAGAGCAAAATAGGGACATTGATGCTGTTGTAATGACAGCTTTTGCAGAAGTCAAAAGCGCAGTGCTGGCACTCAAAAATGGCGCATATGACTATCTGCCGAAACCGTTCGATAACATACAATTGGATAAGATTCTGCGCAATATCGGCGACAAACGGATGTTGAATCAGCAGGTCTCATCGCTTACGCAGATGACCACCGGTTATTCGGAAGCGACATCTCCATTCGGAGATCTGGCCGGCACAGCGGGCATGGGGCCGCTCTACGAGACGGCAAGGAAGATAGCACATTCGCCCAACACAACTGTATTGATTCTGGGTGAGAGCGGCACAGGCAAAGGAGTACTGGCCAAGTCAATTCACAGGGCGAGTCCCCGTCGTGATCGGCCTTTTGTGGATATTAACTGTTCTGCTATACCTGGGCAGCTCATGGAAAGCGAATTGTTCGGTTACGAGAAAGGCGCTTTTACTGATGCCAAGAACAGAAAGCCAGGACTTCTTGAGGTGGCCGAGGGCGGGACATTTTTTCTGGACGAGATAGGGGACATGGATATCAACTTGCAGGGAAAACTGTTGAAAGTTCTTGAAGAAAAGGAGTTCAGGCGGTTGGGCAGCTCGCGCTCGGTTCGAGTGGATGTAAGAGTGATTGTAGCTACGCACCGGAATCTGAAAGAAATGGTTAAGACCGGCAAGTTTCGAGAAGATTTATATTATCGTCTTTCCGTAGTGCCAATTGTGATTCCACCTCTGCGCGATCGAAGAGACAGCATAGAGATTCTGGCACGGGTCTTCCTGGACTTTTACTGCAAGCAGACCGGACGGTCTATACAGTCCTTTACGCCGGAGGTAATAGCGGCATTGAAACAATATTCGTGGCCTGGAAATGTGCGCGAACTGCGAAATGTTGTCGAGCGCTGCGTCATTCTGACGACAGCCGACACGATAGGCATTGACGATCTGGGGTTGTCGCCCGTCATATCGACGTCAGTTCAAGATCCGGAGTCACCACATGCGATGCCCATAATGAGCTTGGCTGAATGCGAGAAGAATTTGATGTGTTCTGTATTGAAATCGGTCAATGGCAACAAGAACAAGGCCGCCGAGATTCTCAAAATTCACCGCACAACGCTTTATAAGAAGATTGAGGAATATGGCTTGGAGAGTCTGTAAACTCAACTGTTGAATTCCGCAACAGGCTGATCTTGTATGCTCCATATTCAGTGCCGTGCAAAGAATTATCAAACTTGATATTTGCATCTGCAATGTGAGTGATAATGTGCTGTAACATGCTGGTCCGCAATGCTATACAATTTGACGGAGACCGCTTGTTCCTCTCATGGCACTGACCCTGCTTTACACAATGCGTGAAAAGTATGCACGAGGTCGTGTTGTATGCACTCATCATGGTTCTTGCTGCTACCGCATGGGCACAGGAAACCAATGTTGTGTCCGCTACGAACGACGTTTCTTCAACAGGCCCGGAGAAGATCCGGCATTTGGAGCAGAAAGCCAGTGATCGCGATTTGCTTGCCATAAAAATCAAGCAATTGGAAGCAGCCGTTGTGCAGGCCCGCAGAGAAGAGGGGCAAATCAAGGCTGCTTCATCCAGTACTCGTCTTCAGGAAATAGAGAGAAGAGCCCAGTCTTACGACGCTTTACTCGATCAGATTGAGAAGAAGAATAATGAGCTGAGCAAACTTGAGGAACGCCTTGCCGAGGATGATCGGCAGATCAAATCGCTGGAAGATCAGGTTGCATCTTT
Organism: uncultured Victivallales bacterium; assembly: GCA_964487695.1. Taxonomy (GTDB): domain Bacteria; phylum Verrucomicrobiota; class Kiritimatiellia; order UBA8416; family CAZASC01; genus CAZASC01. The sequence goes on along the minus strand of CAZASC010000006.1, from coordinate 34,243 downwards.
CCAGAGCAATACGAACGTGATTGCCTCCGTCATCCAGACTGAAGCGGAGAAAGAAAAGAAACTGAGAGCTACGATAGAGCAATTGCTCCTCGGGAACTTCGAGTACTACGAGGTCAAACGCGGTGATACGCTCGAAGGCATAGCGAAGAAACCAATGATTTATGGGGAGGACTCAAAAGCCGAATGGCTGCGGCAGGCTAACGAAGGGCGGGTGAAGGATATAAATAATCTGCGTGAAGGCGAAATGATCGTCATCCCGCGTTTTCCCATGAACGGGTTGTTTTCATTCTAGTCGGTGTATGGTGGGGGCTTTCAGTGGAAAACAAGGACATCAATAGCGCGAAATTGGATGGAAAAGGATGGCGCATTCTCTTTGTCGAAGACGATCCTTTCGCCCGTTGGGTTGTCCGGAAAGGAATGGAGAACGCCGGCCACTTGGTTACAGATGCAGATAGTTGCGAACGTGCAATATCGCTTGTTGATACTATGGTTTTCGACGCAGTAGTTCTCGATCACAGACTTCCCGATGGCGTCGGTCTAGACATTCTAAGGCGCATTAGAGACAGGCAGCTGACATATAAGGCCGTTTATCTGACCGCTGAAGCTGAGAAAATCACCGAGCAAATCAAGCATGATTTGGACATTGCTTTCGTCCTGACGAAGCCGGTGGAAATGGCGCAACTTGCGCAGGGCTTGCGCGAAGCGATGTCAGGGGCGGATACGGACGTCTCACCATGCGCAGTTTTAAAGTCTGAATTTGACGATTCGACTCTTCAAAGAACAGGTCATTTTGTTAAGGCCACGCTTGCGCCAGTTCTGACAGCCGATGCAGTGGATGATTTGATCGTGATCTCCGAAACCGAGCCATGGTTGGCTTTGGACATTTCCGAGACTAAAGGCATAGCGCAGGATTCCATGGCCGGATTGTCAGCTTTGGCTCGTAAATGTCGCATATCCGGAGGTCGCTTGTGTTTCGTGGGCGGCGGTGAAGATATAAAGAGACAAATTGCTGATACGGCGTTGTTTACAGAAGCCGATTTGTATCCAGATGCCAGCTGGCTTGAACCAGCCGGTCGTCACCCCACTTCAGTTTGCGAGCGAGCGGCTGTTCTTGAAAGTGTCATTAGAGAGGAACGTCAATGAAACTTCCAGAAGCTATCCGCCGTTACATTCCTCATCATATCGGCATAAGACGGGGAATTCTTCTGTCGATATTGGGTGTATTGATTGTTGTGGCCGCCACGACATGGATTCGCGGGTTCAGTATTGCCCCACAGACCGTGGTAGACGATGGATATTACAACTATTTCATGGATCTTGGGGTCAAGGATGCGAATCTAGGCGAATATGATGACGCAATGGACGAATTGCATTCGGCGATAGATGAAGCCAGAACTTCGGATGAGAAGGCCTTGGCTGGATTGCAGATGGGCCGGATTCTGACGGACAGGGCGCGTGTGCAGTCTGGACCGTACGCCTTGATGGCGGAGCAGTATTATCTCGCAGCCATGAACGCCGTGCAGCCGCAAAATCCCATTCGCCAGAAGGCAATACGAATGCTTCTCGAAGCGTCCGGTCTCGCAGAGAACCGGACTCGATTTGACAGGATGGCCCAGGAGTTATTGAACTCAACTTCCGATCAGGACGACAGGCAGGCAATATATATTCAATGGATAAAAGACGGGCTCTCGGCTGGCACATATGCCGAAACAATAAAACTTATGAAAGAGGCTACAGCAAAGATGCCTGGTGACGCAGCTCAGGGCACTTTAGGTTTCTTAAATATAGAAATAGCCAAAAAGCTTCTTCAAAACGATGACTGGTTCCAAGAGTACAAACGGCAATATTCCGATCGAACCCCGGCAGATCTGAAAGCGGAGATTGTCAATGTTGCTGTGCGTTGGCTTGAGAATAAAGGACGTCAGAACCCGAAGTTGAGTGACGAGTGCGATTTTCAAATGGCGTCCATATATTATGCGCATGGCGATTGGTCTCAAGCCAAAAGCTGCATGCGCGGCTTCCTGACATTGGAGCCAACAGTGCATAAGGATGAGAGCCTGTTGATGATGACCGGGCTATTGCGGCGCGAGGGTGAGCTTGAGAGTGCCGATCAAATTATGAGGACATACGTTCGAAAGTACGGTGTTACCGAGGCGGGTTGCAATGAGGTTCAGTGCATAGTGGATTTGCTGGAAGGTAAAGGGCAATTTAAAGAAGCGTATCAGTTGTTGAAAGTGACTGCCAATGAGACGCTTAAGGGTAAGCATAATAATGCTCTCCTCGTCAGGGCGGCCAAGATGGCAGGTCGCTTGGGGCTCAATGCCGACGCGTGGGAGATTTACCGGGGAATCAAATCCAGCAACTCTAGAACGCCTGGAATCTTGAATCTGCTGATTGAGGAGGCGGACATGAATCTTGCCCGCAATGAGATCGCCGAAGCGAAGAAATGGCTCACGGAATATCTGAGGTCAGCTCCCCCTGGTGAAAATCGCGCCGAAGGACTATTCCGTTTGTTCCGCCTGAAACAGAAAGAAAATACGTCAATGGTTGAAACATTGGTAACGGGGATCGCTGCGAGCAGGGCCAATCCGGAACATCCATCAGGCATCGAAACCATCATGGATGTTGCGAAGGACCTGGAAAGCATAGGCTTGTACAATGCAGCGGTAGCTCGTTTCAGTCAGGTATCGGTTCTCGAGCACGTAGGCATGGATACTAATTCGCAGGCACTTGTCAATATGGTCGGACAGGCATGCGTTGGCGAAGCGCGTTGCCTTCTTGAATCTGGAGACAAAGTTAAGGCCGATCGTCGTTGCCGCGAGATTTGCAGGGAAAGATGTTATTCCAGCGCCATAAGGTCAGAGGCTGCATATTGGTGGGCAACGATAGCGATGGATGAAGGTCAGGGGCGCGAAGCGTTAAGGCGCCTGAGCATTATGAAGACCAATGGGTTGGAATCTTCCATGATTTGTCTCGCCGACATTGAGAATAATACCGGGAAGGTGTTGACGGGCGAGGATTGGAAGCAGGCTGTGGACTGTATCTTTCAGATGTCTTTGGATCTGAATGAAGACGAAAGAAAGAAATGTCTCGCGCGATCATGCCATGTGTTGTTCATCAAGTTCGACGAGGACCGAAATGTCAATGCAATGCAATATGTCGTGGATAAGGCCGCTTCGAGCCCGATTGGTGAAGGACCTTTTTTCAAGGAGTTGCTGTTCAAGCTTGCCACCACGACAATCAACGACAGGAACGGGGCCGTCATGGCTAACTTCATGAAACAGTATATAGACGGACCCAAAAACGGGATACAGACGGTCAGCCGTGAAGAATCCATGTTAATGGACATTTACAGGCAGTTCGTCGAAATACAGCCGGAAGTGAAGGGGTGTTTGTGATTCAGGAGGAGACACTCAGCATGTCTAATGACGAGGCAATTGTGAGCCAGTTGGTAAAGAGCAGGGAACGATGCCGTCAATTGGTGCAGTTGTATCAAGGCGCGCATGAAGTGCTTGAAGATGCCGGAACGGTGCGTCCTTTTTTGGAGAAGGCTCACCTGGTTGCGTCACAACTACTTTCGCATCTCAGGGCATTTTCCGGGGCCCCGGAACGACACGTGCATTCCGCAGCGATGCGCAGCGATGCGAAGCAAATCCTGATGGAAACGGGGGATTTAATCGAGAAAGTCCTGGCGATCGAACGCGAATTCAGGGAATCCGTACAGGTGATGTGGTCGGAGCGTAGACCTTTGTCTATCTGAAAAAAGGATGTAACGATGGCGCAGAGCTCGTTTGAAATCTGTTCAGAAATTAACACGCGGGCCGCAACAAGGATCGGCGTGAAAGACAATGCCTCAGAGGTGTTTGGCAGATTCCGCAATGCCTTTGAATTGTTCGACAGCCAGAGCGCCATTCTGCAGGCATCTTTCGAGGGGTTAAAGAAGAATCTGGCTGCGGCCAATAAGGAATTGAGCGTGAAGAACAGAACGCTCGCAGAGAAGGTTCTTGAACTCCAACAGATGTCAAGCCGTCTTGGGTGCATCCTTTCCAGCATTGGAGATGGAGTGCTTGTGGTGAACACAGATCTTATTGTTGAGCACTGTAATCCTGCTGCACGCACAGTGATTGGCATCGAAGAAGGCGGAATAAAAAACCGTCCTTACTGCGAGGTCATGAACGGTCTTGGAAACAAGGATGCGTTGCTCGACGCGATAAATGCCGGTCGCTCCAGGATGCATGAGCAAAGAACACGGACTTGCAAAGACGGGTCCAGAATCCATGTGCTGGCTGCCGTCAGTCCGATTCGGACTGTTGATGGCTTGATACTTGGCGCTGTGGAGGTGCTTCAGGATGTTACTCACCTCCGGCTACTGGAGGAAAGAATGCATCACCAGAAGCGCATGGCTGCCCTGGGCGAGATGGCTGCGAGCGTTGCACACGAGATCCGCAATCCGCTTGGGACAATCGAGGGCTTTGCCCGCCTTCTCCGGAAGGATCTGGATGGAGAAAATCAGACAACCCACTCCAGGATGGCGTCCAAAATAATCGAGGGTACGCAGAATCTCAATTACGTCATCACAAGTCTCCTGACATATGTTCGCCCGATGGCTCTAAATTGCGAAATCTTCGATGTCTCGGTTCTTCTGGAAAGCACAGAGGAGCTTCTTCTGGGAACTGCCCGACAACTGGGCGTGAAGCTGGTTGTGTCAAAGCAGACCGGTTCTGTTAAATCGGCAGATATCCGTCAGATACGTCAGGTTCTAGTCAATCTTGGGCGTAACGCCATTGAGGCGTGCGATCGGAAGGATGGAGAAGTTACGATCTCGTGCGATCTCGGCTTGCGTGAGACCGTCATTAGCGTGATTGACAACGGACATGGCATTGCAGAGGAGGATATGCCTCATTTATTCGATCCATTCTTTACTCGCAAGGAGGGTGGAACAGGACTGGGATTGGCATTATCACATAAGATCGTGGCAGCGCATGGCGGCGAAATAACAATCAAGCGAAAAGATGGACAACGGGGTGTTGTAGCCATGGTTCGCCTGCCGCAGATTGGAGAGGAAGAATGATTTCAAGCATAGAAACTGCTTTGGTGGTGGATGACGATGCTTTGATGCGTGAGTTCATTGTCGAGACTTTGAAACGAAACCGGATAGGAATTTCGGAAACCAGTAATGGCCTCGACGCAAAGCGAATGATTGAGGAGCAGGAATACGACATGGCATTCATCGATCTCAAAATGCCAGGGATGGACGGCTTCCAACTGTTGAAGCATCTCAAAGAATCAGGAAGAAAAACCCTGCCGGTAATCGTCACTGCCTTTGGCACTGTGGAGAAGGCGGTCGAAGCGATGAGAATAGGCGCGTACGATTTTCTCGTGAAGCCATTTTCGCCTGAACAGGTCGAGATTGTAATAGGGCGCGCAAAGGAATGGGTCGGACTTCAAAGCCAGAATATGTACTTGAAGGAAGAGCTTGGCTGGAGTCTTCCAAGGGGGCGTCAGATAATCGGTCAATCTCAATGCATGTTGAAGCTCATGAGAGATGTGGAACAAGTGGCGGCGTCTTCGTCCACAGTGTTGATTACAGGCGAAAGCGGCACAGGCAAGGAACTCGTTGCGCTGGCCATCCATTCGCTTAGTGAGCGCAGAGAAGAGCCGTTCGTGCGCATGAACTGTGCGGCGGTGCCTGACGCCTTGATGGACAGTGAACTTTTCGGGCACGAGAAAGGCGCTTTTACCAGCGCTGTGACGAGAAGAATTGGAAGGTTCGAACTTGCCCACAAAGGGACGCTCCTTCTGGACGAAATCAGCGAGATGAACATGGGTGTGCAGGCCAAACTTCTCAGGGTTCTCCAGGAACATGAGTTGGAGAGGGTTGGGGGCAGTCAAACATTGCGGGTGGATTGCCGTGTCATCGCAACAACCAATCGCAATCTCAAGGAATACGCGGAACAGGGGCGCTTCAGGAAAGACTTGTTCTTCAGGTTGAATGTCGTGCCTTTGAACATCCCTCCTCTACGCGAAAGGAAGGAAGACATTCCATTGCTCGTCAGCTCCATGATTCTACGCTTTGCGGAGTCGCGCGGCAAGAAAGAGACTGATATGAGAATGACTTGTGACGCCATGGAGCTTATGAAAGCGTATTCCTGGCCCGGAAATGTCAGAGAACTGGAAAATCTTGTCGAACGTTTGTGCGTCATGGAGGAGGGCCCGGAGTTTGGCGTCGATCACCTTCCGCAGGAAATCAGAAATCACTACAATACAGTTGCTACCAGCGACAAAGCTGAAGCCAATGGCAGTGACGACGAATGTTTCAGCATTCCAGAGATGGAACGTCGGACCATACTCAGGGCGTTGAAGAAAACAGGCGGAAACAGGCGCAAGACTGCGGAAATACTGGACATCAGCTCTCGAACGCTCCGGAATAAGATTAAAGAATATCGGGGTGCCAGTGCGGTTTCACCGGAGTTTTGACGGATGGCATTCCGCGTGCTTTAGACTTTAAACATGAAAAGGTGCGGATGATGAGTGATTCGTTAAACTTACTGTCGAAGATAATGGATTGCACTGCGGTGAGACAGCGTGTTCTCGCCAATAATCTAGCCAATGCCAACACACCTAACTACAAGCGGATGGACGTCGAATTCAAGGGTACACTCGAGGCCGCAATGAAGTCGCAAGGGGTGGATCGCGTCAATGAAGCAAAACCGACGATTTATGAGGACCTGCAGTCTCCGGCAAGAGGAGATGGTAATAATGTGTCATTGCAGACTGAGATGAGTGAGATGACGGAGAATGCGTTGCTTTATCAGTTTGCAGGCAAAGGTGTTACATATAACTTGGATATGCTTAGGAAGGCCATAAAGGGCCAGTAGTACTGGGCGATTTGCCCGGGGAATGAGATGTTATGCCTGAAATCAGTCTGATGCCGTCAATAGGTATAAGCGCGTCCGGTTTGGATGCTGAGACGACGCGTATGGAGGTGATTGCCAACAACGTGGCGAACGCACAGACGACCCGGGATGCAAACGGCAAGGTTTACCATCGACAAGAGGTCGTATTTGCCGCTCGTTTGGATCAGGCCATTCACTCCGGTGGCTCCGGAAAACGACCCTCCGGCGTGCAAGTTCAGAAGATTGTGGATGACAAGCGCCCCTTGGTTCGTGACTACAGGCCGGGAAATCCGGATGCCGATGAAAACGGCTACGTCACGCTTCCAAACGTCAATACTCTTGAGGAAATGGTGGACATGATGAGTTCGTCAAGGGCTTACGAGGCTAATCTTGCAGCGGTCAAAACTGCAAGAAGCATGGCATCCCAAGCGCTTGATATACTCAAATAACCTGAGGCAAAGAAATGGATCCGATCAATCAGAATATGAGAATTGAGCCCGCTAACAATATTTTCGGCGACTCGCTTCACGAAACTTCTTCTTCAGGCGGGGAAGGCGATTCTTTTGGAAAGATGCTTAACGGGCTCGTGGATCAGGTGGACGCTCTTCAGAAGAACGCCGATGCCTCGATTCATGGGTTGGTTTCGGGCGATGAAACAAACGTCCATAATGTGGCAATCAAAATGGAAGAGGCAAGTGTGGCGTTCGATCTTATGATGCAGGTAAGAAACAAACTCCTGGAGGCTTACCAGGAGATTTCCAAGATGCAAACCTAACAGAACAGGCTGAAATAAAATGTTCAAATCCTTATCGCTACTAGGAACTCAGTTGAAGGAAATCTGGCGGCACCTTGGTGTGAACCAGAAAGTCAGCACACTCCTTGCGCTGGCAGTCACGATAAGCGTGATCGGGGGCTTGTTTTTCTGGAGTTCCAGGCCGGATTATCGCCTGCTTTACACCGGCGTCAGTTTGAAGGACGCTGCGGCGATGCAGGAGAAGTTGAGCGATGCAAAAATTTCGGTTCAATTGAAGGATTCTGGACGCGCTATTTACGTTCCAGCCAAGGACGTCTATCGAGGGCGTTTGCTTCTGGCGGAGGCTGGTTTACCGAAAGACACAAGCATAGGATTCGAGATATTCGAGCAGCCGAAATTCGGTCTTACCGATTTTGCCCAGCAGGTGAACTATCAGCGCGCTTTACAAGGCGAACTAGAGCGTACGATTGCCGCTATTGACGGCGTCGAATCGTCCAGGGTCATGCTCGTCCTTCCAAAGGAGCGTGTTTTCTCCACTGACGCGAAGAACCGGGCGAGCGCATCAATTCTGGTGACCGTTGGCGGGGGAACGGCTTTGGGGTCGGCGCATGTGCAGAGCATCGTTCAACTTGTCGCAAGTGCGGTCCCTGGCTTGTCACCAACGGATATCACTGTTACCGACCAGTCGGGCAGGCTTTTGACCAAGCCTACGTCCGGTTCGGATTTTCTGGAAGATACGGACGAGCAGCTTTCGGTTCAGGAAAAGGTCGGCGCAGGTCTTGCAAGAAAGGCGCAGGAACTGCTCGATGTGGCGCTTGGCGCCGGAAAATCGATTGTGAAGGTATCCACTACGATGGATTTCACGAAGCGTGAAAAACGCACAGAGAATTATGACAGTCAGAACAAGGTCGTGAAATCTGAGACGATTGAGTCTGAGAATACCACATCACCCGCACAGGGCTCTGGTGGCGCTGCCGGGGCCGTGTCTGTCATACCGATTGGGAATCTGTCTGGGGCCACAACAGAGCAGAGCGGAAACATGAGCAAGAGCAAGAAAGAGAATGTTCGCACCGAGTATGCCATTCCATCCGATGTGGAGCAGACGGTCATAAAGGGTGGGCAGATCGTGGGACTTTCAGCATCGGTGTGCCTGGCGAAAGGGGAGAAGGCTCGTAGCGCCGATGAGGTCAAGCAAATCGAGCAGATTGTTCGTAATGCCATCGGATTTGTCGAAAATGACAAGCGCAAAGACAGCATAGAAGTTGCGGAGATGGACTTTCCAAAGGCACCTGTCACTGTGCCGCCTGCCATGTGGCAGCGTGCCATGCCTGACTGGGAATTGATCAAGACAGTCGGAGCTTGGGTCGCCGCTCTGCTTGTCATGTCGATGGTTGGGCGCAGAATTACCAGGAATCTGGACGTGAGACAGGAAGATGTTGGCATTCCCCTGCAATCGGTGGCAATTGGAGCTGCGCCAGAGGATCGCTCCTTTCGCTCTCGTCCACTTGGAGATGGGCCAATTTCATCCGAAAAGAATATCGGCATGCTTCACGAAGTCGCGGAGCAGAATCCAAAGGCCATTGCGGCATGGATAAGGAGTATTTCTGATTCAGGAACCTGATGGGCACGGGAGAGGTAAGCAATGGATGGTTCTCTTGTGTTAAAGAAGGATCTTACTCCGGATGAGAAGGTGGCGGTTCTACTTGCCAGCATGGACCAGAAGCTGGCGGCCTCCATCATTCAACAACTGGATGCACGCCTGATGGTGAGGGTTACCAATACTCTCAGGCAGCTTGGTGTGGTCCCCGGTCCGATGCGCGATAAAACGATCGCCGAATGTCTTCGTGGAATTCAGGAATTCGATGTGGCAGTGCAGGGCGATGAGAATATGGCAAATGCACTCCTTGTCCAGGCAGTCGGCGAGAAAAAAGCCACATCGCTTATGAACGAGAACAAAAGCTCGGGCAGGGGGGCGTTCGCCGATCTTGTAGACCTGACAGCCGAGCAGTTGGCTGGGGCTTTGGGGAGAGAACAACCCGCCATCATCGCAATTGTCTTCAGAAACCTGCCCCCAAAATTGATTGCCGATACAATGGATTTGTTGCCCAGCGAAGTCAGGCGGCGAGTCATGGTGTGCATGTGTACTGCCGGTATCCCATCCGAAGACGTCGTAGCGCGTATAGAATCGCTTGTAAACGCCAAGTTGGCCAGCGGTCCCAAGCAAAGAAAGAACAACGCGGAGACCTCTGAAACTCTTTCTCATGTCGCCACGATGCTGCAGCACGCCAAGAAATCCGTCGAAGAAGATCTTCTCAGTGCCGTACAGGATAAATCCGAGACAATTGCGTCCCAATTGCGGGACATGCTCTTCACTTTCGAGGATGTAGTCAGGCTCAGCGACGCCGCAATACGAAGGCTAATGCAGGAGGTCGATTCGGCAACCCTGGCCGTGTCTTTGAGAACCGCGAATGTCGAGCTCAAGCAGAAATTCTTTAGGAACATGTCCAAACGAGCTGCTGCATCCTTGAAGGAAGAAATGGAGTTGAGTCAGAAAGTCCGTCGTTCTGAGGTTGAGGCAAAACAGAAGGAAATCGTCAATGCGATCCGGACTCTCGAGGCGGATGGTCAGTTGAGCACGGGGGCTAGCGATGAATACGTCTAGGAATCTCCTGATGAGCGTTGGGGCCGTGCGCCTGACAACGGTTGTTGGAACTGGCGATAGTGTGCGGAGTGTCGGCAGTGATGACGAAAGCGCCAGGGCCAAGGCCATGGAGCTGCTTCGCGGCGAAATTGCCCAGGAGCGTGCCAGGCAGCAGAGCAGATGCCGCAAGTGCGAGACCCAGCTTGACGAATGCATGAGGGGAATGCGGAGCGAAATTGAGGTTCAGGTTGTAGAGATGGGCTTAAAACTCGCCGAGATCATACTCCGCCATCAGCTTCCAGACCGGGAAATGCTGGAAAAGCTGATTCGAGAGACGCTTGATCCTATGTCTGATTTGCGGGGCGTGAGAATCCGGGTCAGTCCCTCGGAGGCCACCGGATTGAAAGATTCGAGCAAGGCAGCTTCATTGTGCCCGTCCCTGTCCGAACAGGTGGAAATAGTGGCGGATGGGACCTTGTTGAATGGAGACATGCTGATTGAAAGTCGCAACGGTATTTTCAATGCCCGATTGAAGGAACGGTTGTCATTGTTGAACGAGAAACTGACGGAGCGGATGAAGCATTCAAATGCAAACCATGACGCCAAGTCGCCTTGATTCCCTTCTCGACGGATTTGAAACCGAATCCCTCGTACGCCCTGAAGGGCGAGTTTTCGAAGTGACCGGAATGATGGTCAAATCGGTAGGGCCATGCGCTTCAATCGGAGACATGGTTTGGATTGAGACAACCGGTGAACGGGTGCGCCGGAAAATTCCATGCGAAGTTGTGGGGTTTCGCGATCAACATGTTTTACTCATGCCGGTAGAGCGGCTCGGAGGCATAAGGCCCGGCGAACGGGTCCTTCCCGGCGATCGCATGAATATCGGCGCAGGATACTCGTTGATCGGCAGGGTTGTGGACGGATTAGGCCGGCCCATGGATGGAGGGCCAGCTCTGCGCGATCTGGTCTCTGTTGAGATCGATGGATCGGCTCCGCCGCCAATGGAGAGAAGCTGTCTTAAGAACGTTTTCGTGACAGGCATACGGGCAATTGACGGTTTTCTCACCACTGCGCAAGGACAGCGCGTTGGCATATTTGCCGGAAGTGGTGTTGGGAAAAGCATGCTTCTGGGAAGTCTGGCCAGGAATTCGTGCGCCACGATCAATGTCATTGCCCTTATCGGGGAGCGCGGTCGTGAAGTCAGGGATTTTGTGGAGAAGAATCTCGGTCCGGAAGGGCTCAAAAAGTCGGTAGTGGTGGCCGTCACTTCCGATGAATCTCCGGTCTTGCGAATCAAAGGCGCTTCAACGGCCATGGCAATTGCCGAGTTCTTTCGCGATCGTGGGGAAAACGTCCTGCTTTTGATGGATTCGGTTACCAGATGCGCTATGGCACAGAGGGAAATTGGTCTCTCTGTGGGCGAGCCGCCAACAACCAAAGGCTATCCTCCAAGCGTGTTCGGCTTGTTGGCGAGACTGCTTGAACGATCCGGTTCTTCGGCCAGAGGGAACGTGACAGCTTTTTACACTGTATTGGTGGAAGCCGATGACATGATGGATCCAATCGCGGATTCAGTGCGAGCCATTCTCGACGGCCATATCGTGTTGTCGCGAAAGATTGCGGCGATGAATCGCTATCCAGCCATTGACGTACAGTCGAGCATCAGTCGTCTCATGAGCGATATCGTTGACAAGCAGCATCGCGATCTTGCGGCCAGGATGCGCGCCATCATGGCGGTACATTCCAAGGCCGAGGACATCATCAATATTGGGGCATATGTGGCAGGGTCAAATCCGGCGATTGACGAATCGATCGCGAAAATAGGGGGTATAGAGCAATTTCTCAAACAGGATGCGTATGTGAAGGAAACTATTGAGCAAACATTGGGACAGATGAAGAAGGTGCTTGAATGAAGGCATTTCATTTTACGTTGCAAGGACTCCTTCAAAGCAGGGAGGCGCTGGAGAATGTTGTCACAACGAGGCTCGCGGCCGCTGTGCGCGATCTGGAAAAAGCACGCCGCGAACTGCATGAGATGGTTGTGCGAATGAAGAAGGATATCGAAAGCGTGGAGTCGTTGCGCGGGACATGCATGGGGCATGACACTTTGTCCGTGCATTTGAAGTATATTGACCGGCTTCAATGCGCGATTGTGGCCCAGAGCGAGAAAGTGGCTGTTCTGGAGGCTGGAATGGAAAAGTGCCGGAACGAACTCCATGAGGCCATGAGAGAACGGAAGTCGCTTGACCGTTTGCTCGAGCTTGAACGCGATAGGTGGAAGGAGGAAGGCCGGCGGTTTGAGCAAAAGGAAATGGATGAACATGGTCACACCGGTCACAATCGCCATAAAACAAATGATGGGGATTCTGTTTAGACAAAAGGGACTGGTGAAATATGAGGGCAGCATTTCTTCTACTGTGTGTAATTTGCGCCGGTTTGGTGAGCACGATGCTTTTCGTCTTTCAGACCGGAAAGATTCCTTTTCGTCCTGACCCGGTTCCAACCGAATCCACCGAACCCCAGAGCAAGGTCATCGAGGAGGGGTTGTCTGTAGCTGAGAACGAGCGGAAAAGCATGGAAGAATTGATACAGGCATTAAATGCCGAGAGGTCAGCTTTGGACAAGCAGAAAGAGGAACTTGCTTCCCGCGAAGAGAACGTGAAGTTGAAGGAGGTTGCTGTTGCGAGTTTGAAAAACGACGTGGAAAAACTCCAGAAAGACCTTGAGTCTCGTATTTCGGAGGTTAAATCCACGCAGCAGGCAAATTGCCGCCATCTGGCTGACATGTATTCCAAGATGGATCCTGCATCGGCATCCATCCTGCTAAAGGACATAGACAGGAGCAACGCAGCGGTCATTCTGAGCATGATTACGGAGCGATCGGCGGCAGCTATCATGGACGCCACTATTCAGGCGGGCGGCACTAATGCTGCAGTGGTAGCCGAGTGGACTGATATAATCAGGAATATGAAGATGGAAAAAACGGTCAACAAAGCCAAGGAATAGATGACTAATCGCATAATGGATGTCTTGTCGGCAGTTCCTGATAAAGCCGGACACGGGACGTCCGGGGCTGCAAACGCACAAAGCAGCGGATTTTCTGCATTACTTCACCACGAAATATCATTGTCCCTGTCAAAGTCCGATAAGAAAAGCAAAATTGAGCGGCATGAAGGTGAATCCGCGAAAGCGCATTCACCCGAGAATGATGGCGTGGTTGCGCATGAAGACCCGAATGCATCTTCTGCGGAAGCTGTCATTATCGCATACGCGGCTGATGCGTCAGCTAAATCCGCACCCAAAAGCAATGTCATCCCAAGTGATTCAACGAGCATAACGCACTCGACAACGGAAGAACATGTCTCGGCCAACAAGATGGCAGTGCCAGTGAAACCCGGCTTGCCCACCACATCTGCAGCGGTTTTGCCCCTGCCGTTACAAGCGCAGGATGTTTCTATAAAAAGCGCAGTCAACTCCGAGATCGTTCGTGCGTCATCGCAAGCTCCGGTGTCCTCTTCACAAAACACTGGCAACAGTGAGCTCGGTCGTTTGCCAGTGCAAGCTCAGGATGCCTCCACGAGAAATGCAGTCAGTCGTGAGATCTTTCAACAATCTTCGTTTGTGAAACCTTCCATCCAGTCTGGCGTAGCGCCGCGCTCTGTGGCAGAGGGATCGACGACGTCTGATGCAGACGCAAGACCTGCGGCGAATGAGGTCAAGGAAGACCAATTAAAAGGGGAGTCCGCAGGCGATTCTGATTCGGGATCATCCTCCGTGCCTACCGGGAACCCGCTGTCAGCGTCACATTCTGAGACGCTGACAATCGATTTACATCAAACCAAGTCCCTCGTAGCAGAAGCCGCAGCAGGATTGGCATCGAGAACTATTGCGCCTGCAACTGTGACATCTGCAAAAAGTCAGAGTGGCACATCCATGGCCGCGGATGCGGCTGGAATGGCGGCTGAATCTGATTCTGAGGATGATCAAAAGGTTGTACTCCCGGAGAACCATGAAGATGTTTCGGATGACAAGTTGCTGAAGAGGGTTGCCTCGGCGATTAGCTCTGCCTCTGCACGTGCGGCCAAGATAACAGGGTCGTTAAGCGGGAAAACAGGAGATCGTCCAGTCGAAAGTGTTCCCCTTGGAAAGAATCCTGATTCCTCCAGAAATACCTCCAACGGAGTCAGTGAACCTGAAGATGGAAAAGAATCTACCAACGTTCAACGTGCAGCGTTTGCAGTGGATAAACGCGATGACAAAACATCTGCTGATCAAAATGGGGCACAAAATGATTCACCAGGCAGTCCGCAGTCTTCTGGCACAGATGATAAGCCGAATGCCAATGCAGCTGCTGATCAAGATGCATCAAATGTGTTGTCCGGCAGTCAGCAATCATCCGTAGCAGTGGAAATCTTATCCGAGAAGGCAAGAACTGCCGGTACAGGTCACATGGGGACCGAGTCGGCCATAGCTGATATGGGCGCCAATGTGACAAGGGCACCGTCCATTTCTGTTCAGAACTCTCAAGGAACGACATCGCAACGATTTGAGAAATTGCCCGAATTTATTGATAATCTTGGGCAGCACGTCCTTTTTCTGAGTAAAGGCGATACAAAGCAAATGACAATCAGCCTGATTCCAGGGGAACTTGGTCGGGTCATGTTGAAGTGCGAGGAGAAAGGGAATGTCATTTCAGTATCTGTTCACGCTGAAAATCCAGCGGCATTCAACTTGCTTCAGCGTCAGGAGGAGGCCGTAAAGGCTGTTTTGAAGCAGGATGGTTATTCAATGGTTCAGTTTGAAGTGGGTACTTGGAGTGAGGCCGGGCATGGAAGGCAACGAGATGGCGAGAGAGGGCGGCTCGACGAGCAGGCAGAAGATACTGGATCGGGCGACAGCGGCAATCGAAAAAAACCGGCTGTGATGAATCAAACAGGGGATGACTTTACGGCTAAAGACGGCAGAATTCTGGCCGTTGCTTGAACGAAAGGAGAATTGGCATGTCAACAGTAAGCACTACAGGCACGGTGAATGGAACGACGACGCAAAATGGACCGGTTTTGGGTACCGCTGGTGGCGACCTTGGCGAAAATCAATTTCTTACTCTTCTGACTACTGAATTGAAGAATCAGGATCCAACGCAACCTGTTGACGATACGGCTATGGTCGCTCAGTTGGCGCAATTCAGTTCGCTCGAGCAAATGCAACAACTCAATACACAGTTTGCCGAATTCAGCAGAAATAGTGCGTTGAACTTCGGTTACTTGGCTGCGGGACAACAGGTCAACCTTACACTCACGGACGGCTCGACCGCTTCCGGGACTTTGAGCAGCATAACATTTGACAGCACGAACAACAACCAGATGGTCCTTAATGTTGGAGGTCA
Source organism: uncultured Victivallales bacterium (assembly GCA_964487695.1). Lineage (GTDB taxonomy): Bacteria > Verrucomicrobiota > Kiritimatiellia > UBA8416 > CAZASC01 > CAZASC01. Next base: position 18,566 of record CAZASC010000006.1, on the reverse strand, counting down.
GACTTATGAATCCGACAGTATAGCGAGTATTACCAATCCGGCGCTTGCCAGCACATCAAATCCATCTCAAACAACGCAGTAGCAGAATAAATACAAGGAAGTAAGAACTGATAATCAAGGAGGAATCAACATGTTAGAGGCAATGTGGAGTGGGGTGTCGGGTTTGCGTACAGAGAGTGAGGCCATGGACGTGATCGGCAACGATGTGGCCAACGTCAGCACAGTTGGTTATAAACACGACGATGTCTCGTTCAAGGAACAATTGGTTTCGACGATTCAGAGTCCAGCCGCAGGGACGCCAGGCCAGCAGATAGGTTTGGGCGTCCAGATGGGTGAAATAACCAGAAATTTTGCGGACGGCACTTTAACGCAGACATCGCAGGCGTCAAATTTGGCAATTACTGGAAATGGATTCTTTGAGGTGGCAAACAGCAGCGGAAGCCGGTTTTACACTCGCGCCGGAGATTTTGTTACCGATCTTAATACGACCGCCAACGACGGCTCAGTTTACCTCATCAATTCAAGCGGGATGCGGTTGCAGGGGGTTCATAGCGCAACGGCGATCGCGTTGGGAGGCGCTGCTGCGACGACGCAGACAGATGTCGTTATCCCAGCCGGAACTGCTTCATACACTGTTGGCCAGAACGGAACTTTGACTTGCTATGATCAAAGTGGTAATGTCCTAGACACATGGCAGATTGGATTGGCGCAATTCGCCAACAATAATGGATTGAAGAGCGAAGGTTCAAACCTGTACAGCTATACACCGGCTGCCGATGTAGCTGAGAATGTGTATCAGGGCGGAGTGAATGGCGCAGGCACACTTTATCAGGGTTATCTTGAGAACTCGAATGTAGACCTGTCGCAGGAGTTCACCCAGATGATTCTTACCGAGCGTGGATACGAGGCTAACTCGAAATCGATTACGACTGGCGACCAGATGTATCAGGAATTGCTATCGTTGATAAGATAGTCTAGTATCATAGCGCTGGTCTAAACCAGTACTTTCTTGTTCTGGCTAGCGATGGTGACATGACCGGCGAAGGGAACGGACTATGGCAGAAGAAAAAGAAGCCAGCGTGGAAACGGAAAAGGAAGTTTCAGTTGCTGCAGCCGGTGCTTCCGCTCCGGCTGCAAAAGCAGGCCTTCTTCCTGTTATCATAATAGGTATTCTGCTGATTGTCGCCAGCGCAGGGGTTACTTTCTTCGTCGTCAAGATGACCATGCCCAGCATGCCAACTGCGAAACATGAGTCGCACACTGGCAGTGGAGAAGGGGAAAAAGCTGTTCCACTGTTTATGCCGCTGAAGGATATTTTCGTGAATATAGCGGAGACAAAAGGAACTAGAATTCTGAAAATCTCCCCGACTCTTGTCGTGAGCGAACAGAAATTGCTTACGATGATGAATCAGAATGAAGCTCTCGTGAAAGATCGCATCGGATTTGCCGCGGGAAAAATGACCATTGACGAGTTGGGCGCCAACGGCAGGGAAAATCTGAAGAAGGAAATTATCTTCCAGCTCAACTCGGCCTTTCAGGACAAGATGGCCGGCTCAGTGACGGATGTCTATTTCGCCGATTTCCTTGTTCAGTGACCCGAATCTGCGCCGCCGGAGGATGCATGGATAAAACGCTCTCTCAGCAGGAAGTTGACGCCTTGTTGCAGGCGGTGCGTAGCGGCGATATCCAAGATCAGGTTGAAGAGGTTTCTTCGGTAACATCGAAGGAGCTTCGCGTCGTGTCCTACGACTTCAGGAAGCCACGATTGGTTTCCAGCGATCACCTTCACGGACTTCATTTGATTCATGAATCTTTTGCCAAGGGACTCATCGGAAGCGTCTTCACGAGCCTTAAGGCCCAGATGGACATCAAGCCTGTCTCCATTGACAGCATTGTCTATAACGAATTCATAATGTCCCTCTTGAATCCCACTTTCGTTGCGACGATCGCCACTGCTCCGCAGCCTGGCGAGATAGTGCTGGAAATGAATCTCGGCATTGTTCTGACACTTACCGACATTCTCCTGGGAGGCACGGGAACAGGCATTCCTGAAAGCCGCGAATTGACGGTGATCGAAAAATCGCTGGCCGGAAATTTTGTAGACTATATTCTCGCCGAACTGCGAACGGCATGGTCTGGAATAGCCGATATGAAGTTGACCTCGCGTGCGGTTGAATGCAATCCGGAGCTTGTTCGCATTGTCTCTCCTGAGACTCCTGTTTTCAGTGTGACCTTCGATATACGTATCAATGACACGACGGGGACCCTGAATATTTGCTACCCTTATGATGTTGTTCAACCTCTGCTTCCGCGTATCGCAGCGCGCGTTAGCGGGAGGAAGGAGAAATCCAGCCGGACTGACCGGGAGAAACAGGAAATCGTTGGTGCAGTGGCGAATGTGCCGCTTGACGTACGTGTGGAAGTGGGACAAGGTTTCATTTTGGCAAGTCAGCTTGGGCGTTTGAAGGTGGGCGACGTGGTCACACTTGAAACGCGTATTGACGAAATGGCGGATGTACAGATTGAAAATCGCTCGTGTTTCAAAGGTGCTTTGTGCTCCAGTCGCAATCGCGCGGCCGTTCGAATTGTCCGGAGGATTTCCGATTCCAAGGGGCAGGGGCACCAGGAACGTTCGGATGCCAAACCGAAATAGGCCGATGAGGCGCCTGCAAAGGCTGCGTTGTTTTGGAAAGGATGTGATATGATGAGTCTGGAAGCCGATAAAATGAGTCGGGGGGCGGACGGGAAAGAGTCTGCGGACGCGGCTGCGTCGGCGGGACGGGTGATTGTCAACCCAGCCGAATTTCCTCCGGCAGAGAAACAGGCTCCGCGCAAGGAAGCTGATCAGGCCACGCAGGATGTAAATCTGGGAATGCTGCTGGATATTCCGGTGGATATCCATGTGGAAATCGGCAGCACCAGGGCTTCTATTCGCGATATTCTTCAGCTCGGCCCCGGGGCAATCATAGAACTGGATCGTCTTGCCGGGCAGCCTGCCGATATAATTGTGAATGGCAAACTGATTGGACAGGGTGACATTGTCGTTGTCAACGAGACATTTGGAATCCGGATCACCAAACTCGTTGGAGCAGAAGAACGATTGCAATCAGTGGGATGATTTGCCTTCTCGTAACCGCTTGCTGGCTCCTCGCGCTATCTTACCGAATGATACAATTTCATTGCTACGTCTAATTCATTCGTGTGTTGATTCTTTGCAACAGATCCTTGAGTTCCTGAATCTGAAATGGTTTCAACAGAACGCCGACGAAGTGGAATTCTTTCCAGTTCAGAATCACAGGGTCATCTGTCCGCCCGCTGGATACTACTGCCTTTACTGAGGGATCAATCGCGCGCAGGGCTTCGATGGTCTCTTTGGCTCCCATCTGTCCCGGGACTGTGAGGTCAAGGATTGCCAGATCAAACGGCTGGCCCTCATTCAAAGCGTTTTCGTAGAGGCTGACGGCTTCTGCGCCACTCCATGCGGAATTGACCCGATATCCAATGCTTCTAAACATTCGCGAGACAAGCCGATGGACGCTCTCGCTGTCATCCATGACCAGTATTCTTCCGCCTTCGGGTATTGCCTGAATCTGCCCGGTGGGTACCTGTGCAATGGGATGTTCCCATGCCGGTAGAAACACGTCGAATCTTGTGCCATGTCCGACGACTGACTCGACAGCAATGTGTCCGCCATGTTTTCGCGCTATGGAAAAAGATGTAGCCAGTCCAAGTCCGCTCCCATCCTTTTTCGTAGTAAAATAAGGTTCAAATATCCTTTCCGCGATATGCTTGGGTATGCCACCGCCGGTGTCCGCTATGGAAATCTTTATATAACGTCCTGTAGCCAATCCGTGCGGGTTTACGTCGTTATCAACTTTGACGTTTTCCCCTGTTATATGGACTTCCCCGCCGTTTGGCATGGCTTGCAACGCATTGATGACGATGTTTTGAATGATGTGACTCACCTGTCCGGGATCCACGTCGCCCACCCAAAGATCTTCCGGCAGGACTAATGAATAAGTGCAGCGTGAACCGCTCAATACGAAGCGGACAGATTCCTTTATAACATCCTTCAGTCGTACGGCGTGTTTGAGCGGAGCTCCTTCCTTGCTGAAAGTCAGCATCTGCTGAGTGAGAGATCTCGATCGCAATGCAGCATCCTCCGCATCTTGAAGCAACTCTGCAAGGTCCGACGGAACGTCGGATTGGAAGATGCTTCTGGCCAGAGAAAGATTGCCAATGATCGCCATCAGGTGATTGTTGAAATCGTGCGCAATGCCGCCGGCAACCAACCCCATGACATCCATCCGTTGAGAACGTTCACGTTCCATCTGCAGCCTGCGGTGTTCGGTTACATCCCGAATCACAATAACGGCGCCGGCACTGACATTCAGATTGTCTGTGACTGGCGCGCTGTTGATATGAACCTGGAGATGTGTGCCATCACGGGAAATGAGCACACCCTCTTCTGAGACTGATTCTGCTTTGCCGAGCGTCCGATCCACGACGATCAGAGGGATGCTGTCGTTCTGTCTGACGAGATGAAGTACTTCGGTAAATGGCTTGCCGATGACCTCCGCCTCCCGGAATCCGGTGAGAAGTTCTGCACAGTTGTTAAAAAGCTGGATAGTACCGGAACGATCAATGGTTACAACTCCTTCGCCGAGTCGCTGCAAAGTGACCAGAAGCCTTTCTTTTTCCATCGCCAATGCGTCTTCTGCTTTCTTGCGTTTGGTGACATCGCGAATTATGGCGGCGAATTGCAACGGTTTTGGACTGTAGGCCACGATCTCAAGATGTTTACCGAGCCGGCTTTCGTACTTTGAAACCTGTGTGACTGTACCTGTAACACCTGTCGCATATAAAGATATTGGCAACAAAAGAAGCCCGGCTTCGATGTCGCTAACCGCCTTGTCTATAAGCTTCTCGCGGTTAAGGTTGAAAAGCGCTTCGCCAGCCGGATTCAGATCCAGAATCCTTGCATCGTACGGTTTCCCGTCCTTGTCGCAGATGATTTCACAGAGTATAAATGCATCGGCCATCCGGTTAAACAACTGGCGATAATGTTCCGTGTCTTCCTGAAGAAGTTGGTTTTTTCTCTCGGCTCTGTCCAAGAGGCTTACGAGTAGGATCTCCTTGCGCACTCTCTCGCAGAGTTCTACGATGTAGAGGGGGATAACAGGCAGCCTGACAAAAATATTTGGGCCTGGTTGCATTGCGTCGAGAGGATCAGGAAACGATTGTGGGTCGCCCATGCCAATAAGTTTCGGAGACAAATCGTCCGTCAACCGTGAGACCGAAAAAGCGAGTTTCGAGTCAAGTGAAAGATTCAGAACGATAATCTGCGGTTTACGCTTTTGCATCAAGGCTTCTGCCTTCAGTATGCTGGAAGCCTCGTGCACAACGAAGTCCCTGGTGTACAAAGCGGCGCTCAGCTCTCTGCGGAACATGGAATTACTCTCGATTATGAGCACTTCGCACGGAATTGACGGTTGTTTTCCGTCGAGAAGATTCCGGACTGCTGAACGGAGCCGGTCAGGATCGAAAGGCGGCGCAAGAAAAGCATTTGCGCCGGCTTCAGTGGCCGAATTCGCCATGTCATCGCTGAACCCCGCCTCAGAATATGTAAGAATTGGAACATAGTTCATGGCAGGACAATCCGGCGAACGGAGAATGCGGCAGAACTTTGCAACATTCATGTCGGGCAATTTGACGTTTGTGATTAACAGGTCGACAATATGGCCCGATCGGCTGAAGTCAATTGCATCGGCGGCATTACGGAACGCGTTTGCCTGGATTCTTTCTTCGCGTAGTCGTGAGATGATGGCGGTGAGAATCTCGTCATTTGTTTCAACCACGATAGCCTGACGATTCGATGATGTCATGAGTTTATACTAGCACTCCTTGTCCACGGTGCAATTGGATTTGCTCAGCACATCAGATTATGCAGTGATATCAACGTGACCTGTGCCTGCGCTGTTGTCCGAGGTTGTCACGGGTGGCGGCCTTGTCTGATCATTGCTGGCTTCTACAATGCCTGACGCCTGACGCGCGTCGGAGCTGAGTACAACGGAATCCACAGCCGTTCCGCATGGTTCTCTGGATGTTCCAGACTCATCTGGAGGATTCTCGCTTTGTTCCTGTGTATCGGACTGTTTACGTCGAAACGACCCGCCAGATTCCCGGTTTCCACTCCGATCGGGATCCATCTTAAGTATCTTTTTCGGATTATCGATAGCGTAGTCATTGGAGCGGGCAACCGCTTCTATTGCATCCAGATCGTTTAGCATCCTGTGATACTCCTTTTATTATAGCTTCGCGCCGGAGGAGGATGAGTCGTGTTTTCCGCAGGGTTGCGGCGCAACATTCGTCTTATCTTTGACTCCCAGAAGAGTCCGCAATTTAACGACAATCAGGGCGTGTATCTGGCATATCCGAGCATCGGTTACCCCGAATAGTTCGGCGATCTCGCGCAGCCTGAGTTCTTCGAAGTAGTACAGGTATAGAATTTTCTGCTCGCGAGCTGTCAACTTGAGGAACGCTTTTCGGAGGACAGCATTCATTTCTTTTCGCTCGACCTCATCTCTTGGATTGGCACTTCGATCATCCGCAACGATATCCATCAAAGTAACGGATTGCCCTTCACGCTCCATGACGATGCTATCCAGCGAGAGCGTTGGTTGACCTTGCGCCAATGTGGACATCAGCTCCGAGGGAGACATGTCAAGCTTGCGAGCCAGTTCGTCTTCGGTTGGAGGGGATTGATGATCCATATTCCATTGCCTTAAGGTCTCCTCGATTCGCTGGATCAATGAACGAGTGCCGCGGGAAACATGATCGACGGAACGTAGTTCGTCGATGATTGCACCGCGAATACGCGGGGTTGCATATGTCTCGAATCTGGCGCCTTGCGATGGGTCGAATCTGTTGATCGCGTGGTAGAGCCCCAGCATGGCCGACTGCAGCAGATCCTCGACGGCCACGTGCTCCGGAAGTCGGATCGAAACCCGTTCCACTATCTGCCGCACAAGCGGAAGGTGGGCTTCCACAAGCTTGGTCAAAGCATCTCCTGAATCGGGGTTATGCCAATAAGAGTACCAGAGATCGCTGTGGGCTAGTCCGGCGATCCTTGCGTCAATAGCATGTCTCTTTGTGTCCGGCATGTGTCATCAGTCCTGACTGGATTCTTTGGTCCTCTTAATCCCTTTGCAATCAGCTTAGTCAGATGGATGTTTCTTTCCGTGCCGACTGTTTGGCTTTCTTCATTTCCACCACCCGTTGAGCGACAAATTGGAGAAGCATATTTGTGAAAAATCGCAGAAATGCGCTGGCTGCGATCGTGCTGACGATCATGACTATGCCGGCCCTGCAGAGGGCCACGGGCATTGACACCTCGTTAATGAATCCGATGCTCAATGCCGCCAGAAACGATATGCCCCCGATGGCCGCGGAAATTCTGGATAAGACGGAATTCATGGTGTTGCCTCAGTTGAAGCAGATTGCAGGCTCATCGCGGTCAGAGAATCGAAGAAAGCCTGCCCATTTCGCAAACGCGAACGGCCTTTATCCTCAAACGCGAATTCACGCGCAATGTCGCGAAGGCAAGTCGCCACTGCGGACCCCTCTGCGAAATTGATGACAGGCATCCTTGCCCTGATCGCGTCGCCAACGATGCGATCATACATAACTGTTCCAGCCACACGGGCGGTGAAGCCAAGAAATCGTTCGGTGATCGCATTGAGCCTGGTGGCGAGCAGCCGACCCTCGGCCAGGGAGTGCACCATGTTGACAATGAGCGACAGCGATGGCGGATGTTTGCATTGGTTCAGAACCTTTATCAGCGAATAGGCGTCCATTACCGACGTTGGTTCGTTTGCAACTACTACCGCCACTTCCGGGGCTGCAGATAGAAAAGTCGTGACATTACTGCCGATGCCTGCTCCAGCGTCTATGATGAGAAAGTCATATTGTCTCGCGAAGCTCATAAGATCTTCCACGAGCATCTGCTGACGTGCGCGGCCCATATCGGTCATTTCGGAAACGCCGGAGGACGCTGCGAGGACATCGGGCCCGTTGGCGGTTGGAATGACCGCGTCCTGAATGCGAGTGTTTCCAAAAACTACATCCTGCATGGTGTATTTCGGCTCCAATCCCATCTGAAGGTCCACATTTGCGAGACCTAGATCCGCGTCTACGAGAAGAGTTTTAAAGTTCATCCTGGCTAGGGAGCACGCGAGGCCCACGGAAACCATGGTTTTCCCGACACCTCCTTTGCCGCTGCCGATCGCAATACACCTCAGTCTCGATAGCATCCTTTCATTCGGTTTGCGTTCCTCTGTCGATTGATAAAGGGCTGAAGCTTGGTTCATTGGTCTTTCGACTCCAGTATTGGGACAAGTAGTCCAGCCATATGCTTAGCTTGCGCATCCCTGATGTCTTGCGGAACACGCTGACCATCCGTCAGGAACGCTATTGGCATGGATGTGTCCGTGGAGACATACGTAAGAACATCGTAGTTTTGCGTCTCGTCGAGTTTGGTGACGACCAGATGCATTGAACCTTCTGTTTTAAAATCCCGAAGCAGCTTGGGGACATCGGCGCGATCCCATGTGGCAGGCACCAGCAGAAGCGTTGTCGTGCGCCCGAGGCCTTTCAAAATTCCATGCAATGCCTTCATGCCACTCTCATCGTAGTGGCTGCGCCCGACGGTGTCCACTAGTATCACGTCTTTGTCCGCAAAAGCGCGTATCGCCTTGACCGCTTCGGCAGCTGAAAATGCTATCTTCAGTTCCAGCCCCAGTAGAACGGCGTATTCACGGATCTGATCCACAGCCGCAACACGGTAAGTGTCGGTCGTGATGATACCGACTTTCAGTTTTGCACCAAGACTCCATCTCGCCGCCAGTTTTGCCAGCGTAGTCGTTTTGCCGGACCCGGTCGGGCCGGCAAGCACGACAATATTAGGACCATCGTCTTTCCTGACCTTGAAATCTTCGACAACCGGAATCAAACTGGCAAGGGCTTCCCGCTGTTTTGTTCGGTCGTTCAGTTCCATGAAATCCGGGCGCGTCGCCATTATGCGCTGAATGAAGAGTGGATCCCAGTGTTCGGAAAAGGCTGGCAAACCGCCAATTGATGGAGAATCTGTATGTACGGTTGGCGCAGGGCGTGCAATGTCCTGGATTTCCGAACGCAGTGCCGCGAATTCTTTTTCAAGATTGTCCATCTTCTCCGAATTCATTCCGGACAGCTGTCGCAGATCGTCGGAGCCCAGTAGTTTTGCGATGGTGTGCCGTTCCCCGGATTCGTCATCTGTGATGGCGATAACTTCATGTGGATATCCGCCACCCATGAACGATGGCATGAGTGCTTTCAGAGGCGATGGCCTATATGTATTTATGACAACGGCGTCAGCTCCCATTTCTTCGTGAATGGCATCGTAGATGCGTTCCAGCGTATGTCCTTTGAAACTTCGTATTTTCATGCAGCACCATCCAATATGAGTTCAGTTCCGGCTACCTTAGGGGCCGGAATCAATCCTTGTATTTCAACTTGAACAGAATCCGGAATTTCATTGAACGACAGCACACCTGTGTCTCTGAACGCCTGCATGGTCAGCTGGCGGAGTAGGGGACGAATGGCCGGAGAACAGAGGATGACGGGTTCAATGACTTTCGTGCGCACCGATTGAATGGCTTCGCCAACTTTGCGGATTATGTCCTGGGTGATTGACGGATGCAACGCAAGTGTTCCGATTCCTGAAGCTTCCCTGTGTGTAGCTTTCTTGATCAGTGTTTCCAGTTCAGGATGCAATCCCAGCGCCTTAAGCGAACCATCAGGCATAAGATAGTTGCGCGCAATATGCGCTCCGAGTGCGCGTCGGCACTGTTCGACAAGCAGGGTAACGTCTTGGGTCTTTGCAGCATTATCTGCCAGTGTCTCGATAATGATGGCCATATCCCTGATGGAAACTTTCTCCCTGAGAAGCCCTTGAAGAACACGATGAACGCCGCCTATTGTCATCTTGTTGGGAATCAATTCCTGCACGACAGCGGGGTGGGTTTCTTTGAGATGATCGAGCAGGACGCTCACGTCCTGGCGAGTGAGAATATCGGCGGCGTATCGTTTGGAGATTGCAGACAGATGTGTCGTTATGACCGTGGAACAGTCCACCATGGTGAGGCCTTTCGATTCAGCAATGTCACGCTTGCCTTCGGGCATCCAATATGACTGGAAGCCGAATGCCGGTTCCTTGACGGCCGGATATCCGTCGAGTTTGACTTCCCCGCTCGGGTCGATAGCGAGCAGACTGCCCGGTTTCACTGATCCGCGCGCGACCTCAAGCCCTCGTATTTTGAGTGAGTAGTCGTTGTTCTTAAGATTTACGTTGTCCCTGACATTCACAGGGGGAAGAATGAGTCCGAGCTCCTCAACGATCTGGGAGCGTAGGTTTCCGATGCGCTCGATCAGTTTGCCGCCATGATTACGGTCAACCATCGAGACCAGGCCAAACCCGATTTCCACATCCATTGGCGATACCGTAAGCACGTTCCTTAGGCCGGCTGCGTGTGACGGCAGTGTCTCCTGCTTGTGTTTCGAATCAAGTGCTTTTTTCGAGTTGGCGTTCTCGGCGGACTCCGCCTGGGTGGCATCAAGCTTTCGATTCCGCAGTGCGTAACCGACTCCGCCCATGGTCGCCGCAAGCGACATGAATGGGATGAACGGGAGTCCCGGGATTATGGAAATGACTCCGAGAATGGAACCCGTTATCATCAGTTGTTTCGGTTTCATGAATAACTGGCGTGTCACTTCCGTGGCCAGATTTTCAGTGGAGGCTGCTCGTGTAACCAATATACCAGCTGCGGTCGAAATAATAAGTGCCGGCACTTGCTGGACCAGGCCGTCTCCGATAGTGAGCAGCGTGAATCTTGAAGCCGCTTCGCCGGCGGTCATGCCTTTTTGGATGATTCCAATGAAGAATCCGGCCCCAATATTGACGGCTGCAATGATTAGTCCGGCAACGGCGTCTCCCCTGACGAACTTGCTTGCGCCGTCCATGGCACCGTAGAAATCGGCCTCGCGCCTGAGAGTCTCGCGCCGGCGCGTTGCTTCCTTGTCGTCAATGATCCCCTGGTTCAGGTCGGCGTCAATGCTCATCTGTTTTCCTGGCATTGCGTCCAGGGTGAACCGTGCTGCCACTTCAGCGATTCGTCCGGATCCTGCCGTTATTACTTTAAAATTTATGGTGATGAGGATGAGAAATACAACGACACCAACAGCATAGTTTCCTCCTACGACAAAATTTCCGAAGGCGTCAATTACGTGTCCACCGAAGGCGTTGAGAAGAATCTGTCGTGTCGTGGCCACATTAAGTGCGAGGCGGAAGAGCGTGACGAGTAAAAGGACGGACGGAAATGACGAGAATTCAAGCGGCTGCTTGAGTTCCAGGATAAACATCATGACAAGCACGGATATGCTGATGGACAGGACCAGGAATATGTCGATCATAAATGTTGGGACCGGAACGATCAAGACTCCCAGGATGGTGAGCATGGCCGCCACCATCACCATGTCGCTTTGGCGGAATCCTTTTTCGTCCTTGGCCGTGTTCATGGCTGTTGTCATGGAGTTTCAGAGCTCCTGTTGGTTGCTGTGCCGCTGTCCGTCCGCCCGAGTGTCACTGTCTGGCGGATACGTTGATTTCCGAGCTTGTACAAATACGCAAGAATTTCTGCGACTGCGCCGAAGAATTGCGATGGAATCTGCTGTCCAACCTTGACGTTCTTGTAAAGACTACGGGCGACTTCCGGTTTTTCAAGTATCGGAATGTCATGTTCGCGCGCTATTTCCTTGATCCGTTCGGCGACCAGGCGTAGTCCCTTGGCTGTGACCCGCGGCGCGCTCATCTTGCCGGGATCGTATTGCAATGCCACTGCGACATGCGTCGGGTTGGTAATTATTACACTGGCGTCCGGTACGGCTGCCATCATCCTCAGCATAGTCAGGTCTCTCATCCTTCTTCGCTGTGCGCCTTTTATCATGGCCGGAAGTTCCTGGTTCTTACGCTCGTCCTCAACTTCTTTTTTCGTCATCAACATGGTTTTCTCGTAGGTGTAGTGACGATAGGCATAGTCAAGGGCGGCAAGAATCACAAAAACGGTAGCCACGGTAATGGCGGTAAAGAAAAGAAGTTTGAACATCCATGATACGAATGACTCCAATGACCACGAGGAAACTGTCATCATCGTTGAAAATTGATTCCTGAGGACGACGTAAAGAACGATGACGATCAGCAGTATCTTGAGCAGATCCATCCCCATGGTAAAGATCGTGTTAAAGGAGAAAAGTCTTTTCATACCGCTAACAGGATTTAGAAAGGTGAACTTCGGTTCGAGCGCATCCATGCTGAGATGTGGGCCTGTTTGTGCAACAGTGGCAATGATGGCGCCCAATGTGGTGGGCACAACGATAGGAGCGAGCATTGCGCCGAGAAACAGGGCGCCGGCGTTAAACCAATGTTGAACCGTTGACGCATCCCAAATCACATCGGGGCCCACTGGAACGTGGATAATGGTCATCCACAGACCCATGAGTTGTCCTCCCATGCGTGGCACCGACCAGCGAATGCCGAGAAAACCCAGGAACAGTGTAACGACGGTTACGACTTCCATGGAAACGCATAACTCGCCTTTCTTCCGCCTTTCCAGGCGTTTTTTGGGCGTCGCGCGTTCGGTCCTGCCTTCTTTACCTTCCATGCGTCACTTTTCTTTCCTGAAAGCGTGAAACTGTCTTATCCAATAAGGATTCTTGCGAATGATCTTTCCATGAGCTGGCACAAGGAATCGAAAAAGGATGCCCCGTATCTGAGAATGAATCCGAAAGTCGCGAGTCCGGCGAAGAGGCGGACGGGCATTGACATAAACAGAATGTCGAAGTCCGGAGCCATGCGCGAAATAAGTCCGAAGCTGAGATCGAGAATGAATGCAACGGCAATGGCCGGTGCGGCCAATCTCACACCACAGATGTATATCCGCTTTAGAAGCATCACTATATCGGACATCAGATCCTGTGTCAGCCACGCGCCTGGATTAGGCGGAATTATGGAAAAACTCTGAAATATCAGGCGGATAAGCACAAGATGAGCATCGCTAAGGATGAAGATCATCATGCAGACCAGTTGGAGGATTGCGCCGATGATTTCGCCCGAAACTCCGCTTGTCGGGTCAATGACCTGCGCCATGGTTAGGGAACTGCCGAATCCAATGATAAAACCGGCAAGGTTGCAGACTGTGAATACAATGTCGCATGCGAGTGCCAGAACGAAGCCTAGAAGCATTTCGTTCAGCATCGCTTCAACGATTTCGATGGTATTGTTTAGATGGAGTTGAATAAGGGCACCTTTAGCAGCCAGAAGCGGTGTGAACAAGATGGTCAACGCCAGTGCCACCGCCAGACGAACGGGAGGTGGAACACGGCCTTTCCCAAGTATGGTTACACCGCCGACTATTGATCCGACCCTGGTCAGCACCAGGAGGAATAACTGTGGATAATAGCCAATCTGGATTTCCATTTTCCCTAGCCTCCCACTTGCGAGAATAATGCGAAGACCTGCCGGAAGAAGCCAATCATCTGTTCGATCACCCATGGCAGACTCAGTCCAGTCACAACGGCCGCCGCCAGCACTTTGGGAACGAAAGTCAGGCTCTGATCGCGGATTGACGTGATGGTCTGGACTATATTGATGGCAACGCCGGAAATCACGGCTGTCAGCAAAAACGGCGCGCTGATCTTTCCAGCCGTGAAGATCACGAGATAAGCCATATCAAGAGCGAATTGCGGCGTCATGACTGACAAGTGCCTTTCATGATAGTCTTCACATCTTAAAACTTGTAACCAGGTTTCTGATCAGCAATGTCCATCCGTCTGCGAGAACGAAAAACATGATCTTAATTGGCAGAGAAATCATCATCGGTGGCAACATCATCATGCCCAGAGCCATTAGAGAAGATGAAACAACGAGATCTATCACAAGAAATGGCAGATAGATCAGAAATCCAAGTTGAAAAGCTGTCTTGAGTTCGCTTGTCATGAATGCCGGAATTAGAACGACGAGGCTGAGTTTTTCCGGTTCTTGTTCAACTTTCGATCCGGAGAGTTCGACAAACAGGGCCAATTCGTTTCGACCTGTCTGTTTCAACATGAAAGAGCGGAGCGGTGCCACGCCTTTTTCCCATGCTTCTTCCTGGGTAATGCTTCCCTTCACGTACGGCTGCAAGGCCTCGGAATTGATTCGCTGCCATACAGGCGCCATTATGAAGATTGTCAGAAAAAGCGACAGGCCAGTTAGAACCTGAGGAGGAGGCGTGTTTTGTGTTCCCATGGCTTGTCTCAAGAATCCGAATACAATCATGATTCTGGTGAATGATGTGGTCATGATCATAAAAGAAGGCGCAAGGCTTAACATTGTCATCAGAATGAGTATCTTGATTGACATACTCATGTCTTCGCGGTTCGACCCCGGGTTGAATTGAATTTGGAGTCCCATTGGCGCCAGTGTGTTGGTGGCAGTAACAAGGGAAGAAACACCCGTGGGTTGCAAACCGGTAAGGACATTTGTTTCTGCATCGGCACATGTAATGTGCAGAGCCAGGAATACTGCGGCTATGCTTAAACATGGATGGCAAAATCTTTTCACATCTCTCCTGTTTCAGTGTTCGCCGCTGTCATCGCGACCCCGTCCGTTGATGCTTTCTCAATTCTTGCATTCCGCGTGAATCCGAGTTCATCGATCCTGTCAGGTGAAATCCCTACAAGCATCTCTTCGTTGTCGATCCGGATTAATGCCAGACATTGACGTTGCCCAAGAGACACCTTTTCGACGATTTGCATTCGCCTTTGCCCCCCGATTCCGGCGCCGCCATTGACGCGATTCTTTAGAAACCATGTCAACGCCAGTAGCACTCCCAACACAATGATCATGGATCCAATAGATCGCCACACATTGAACTCGGATTTTAGCGGGATAGCAGTATCCGTGTTGAGCGGTCCGGTTGTGTGGGCTGAAGAAGTCTCAGTTGCCGCAGAGCATGTCGAACCAGTGAATACCGCAGAAGTCGGTTGCGTTTCCATTCCAACAGCGGCTCTCAAAAGAATAACAGTCAAAATTACAGCGAAATATAAAATCCTCTTTGACATGCACCTCACCAAGCACGGAGGGTGCCATGGATCATAGTTGCTTGCTGCGCAATGTGTTAAGTCATTAGGTGAGCCGCAGCCCAGTTGTACGGTATCGGATTTGGCAACGGGTTTGTGGAAGTTGCGACATGGCAGCGGGAGTGCTTACGTTAGTTGCTGAAAGTTTTCGCTCGTTCCTGTGCCGGAGCGTGCTTGTATATTTTACGAGTCTTAAATATGGGCGAAAAAGCGAGACTTGCTGGAACGTATCTCGATCCCGAGCGGCTGGGCGATTGCCGGTTGCTGCTCCTGTGGCCGGATGCTCCTGACCTTGTTGAAACTCTTGCCGAATCAAACCACATTCTCCGCCGAATTCTTGTCTTGCGCGTGCCCTCTGAGAAGGATGTTCGCTACACGAATCCAAAAATACGGACAGTTGTGCTTGGGGATGAAAATGACGTCAAAAGTGTATTGTTGCCGGCGTTGGAGCAGGAATTCGTCTATATCGCAGAAGGCAAGGTGCGAGTAGAGCTGGCACCGGTGCGGAGGAGGTCGCATCCGCAACTCTGCGATGCCATCGAGAATCACATACTGCTGCATGTGCGTGCTGCGTTGGGGCTGGTCGCGCTTCGAGCGACAAGGGGATGGCATATGCTGATGAACATGATTGTGAATATGCCTCGTGCTGTCGAGGATCAGAATGTTGGCGATCTGAGCAATGCTTGCGCTGGTCTCCCTGTCATTATTGTTGGCGCTGGACCGTCTTTGGATGACAGCGTATCTGCTTTGGCAGCATATCAAGGGAAAGCGGTCCTGATTGCATGTGACGGCGCTTTGAACACGCTGGATGTTGCTGGTGTGGTTCCCGATATTGTCGTTGCCATTGACGATAGCGAAAGAGTGTGGCGGCACTTCGCTTCCGTAGGGGCCAAACTGCGGGAGATTCCGATGGCATGTCTTCTGCAGACCGCTTGGCCCGCGATACGTTATCATCGTGGGCCGGTGTATGTCGGAGGAACTGGAAAAGCCGCCGAAAGACTCATTTCAGGGACTAGCCGCCCGCTTCCTGTCTTCGATACTGGTTTGTGCGTTGGCCATGCCGCCTTGGAACTGGCAGCACTGATGGGCGCGAGCCGCATTGTAATGGCCGGCTTCGACTTGTCTTTCGATGGAGTGAAAAGTCATCCGAAACATCACGCGGTTCCGTATTACGACGATCAGCCGCCGCTTCCTGAGCAGCGGACAACCGTGGAGGGTAACGACGGGGCTGCTCGTGTTACGGATTGGAGCATGATGTTGTATCTGCGGGAGTTTGAACGGCGGATATTAAAGCTCGGAATAGCGGTTGCAAATGCGTCAGAGAGTGGCGCTCGAATTGTCGGCGCGCCTTTTGAAACCCTGGCTGACAGCATGTCGCGGCTTCCCGATATACGCAAACCGGTTTTTTCGCGCAAGAGTGCGGGGCGGGAAATGTGTGATCGGTTGCGCAAACGGAGAGGGGAGTTGGCCTCGTCGTTGATGGCCATGTCCGGGCTGATTCGTAAATCGCTCGTCAAAGAAAATCCTGTTGCCGGATGTGGGGCTGATCCTTTCCCTTTTCTCGATACCTGCCGCAGCGTGGCTGACATGCTGGTTGAAATGGAGAATCCGGCAGTGATAGCCGGCTTCAGATTGGCGTGGGAGGACTGGATTGGGAATGGCGCTCCAATGAACTGCGAGGCCGAATCGGTGACGCGTATGGCCAGGCAGGTATTGCAATTGCTTGACCGTGATTGCGAGCTGTTTGCCGCTCTCCTTTCGCCGGGCGATATTGATGTTGGCAAGCGGTTCGCTTTGCGGCGTGCCATCGCAATTGTCGGAAAGGGAGAACTGGAAGCGGGTTGGGTCAAATTCATTCAGGACTGGAAGGAAACTGGCTGGGAGGTAGAGCTATGGTCAGGGGAAATTGACGACATAACTGGTATTTGGAGACAAATCGAAGCGAATTCGATTGCCATGATCCTGTCTTTAAATGGTTCGGTCTTTCCTGCCACATGGGCGGTTCCTTTCTGCGGATGTGTCGATTTAAGGCTTCACCCCCCGTCCGGACCGTCGTTTCGAGAAGCCTGGTTGCCTGGATACATTGTGATGGCGAATGATCCTGTCGTGTGTGCCGCATGGCGGAGAATGGTGCCATCCGACATACCGGTTATTCTTAATAATCATTTCGATTCACAGCAATCACACTTGAGTGCTCTCGCAAGAGCAGTCGAATTAATGCAGCGAGAGCTGTTTGGGCCTGCATGGCACGGTCAATGCTAACGCTTGGATGGAGGGATGAATGGAAAAAAGGGTGCTCATAATCAAGCTTGGCTATTGCGAGACGCTTGTCAATGAGGATGGCTTCACTCCCAGTCTCGGCGATGTATTCAGGCATACGGTGCTGCTTCATCGCTACTCAAATGATCTTGTGACGTGGCTGACCACCGAATCTGCGGTTCCTCTTTTGGCCGATAATCCTTATATCTCCGAACTTTTGATACATAACGCGGCGTCAATGGCGTTTCTTCGCACGCGCGAATTTGACGAGATTGTCTGCATAGAAAAGTCTCCAACGATATGCCAGTTCGCCGACACGATCAAAGCCGGAACAAGGCGGGGATTCGGCTGGGATGGCGAGAAGATTTATGTTCATCCATTGGCGCAGTCGGCGGCGGATATTGCCAATGGGAAGGATCATTTCTTGCCGATACAGGCGCTTTTGTACCAGATGGTGGGCGACTACTGGCGAGGAGAAGACTATGTTCTTGGATACAAGCCACAGTACATCCCGCCTTACGACGTGGGGTTCAATTATCGCGTAGGCAGCAAATGGCCGACCAAATCATGGCCGATATCGAACTGGATTAAACTTGAGAATATGCTGGAGCGCAAGGGCCTGACAGTGAGCTGGCAGAAGGGGCAGGACAATCTCGAGCGATACATGGATTGGATAAATGCCGGGAGCCTGATCATAACCTGCGATAGTCTTGGGATGCATCTGGGATTAGCATTGGGAAAACAATTGATAGCCCTGTTCGGCCCCACTCCGTCCAACGGGATATACATGTACGGTCGAGGCGAAATCATAAAAGCCAGTGGCGCATGCGGAGATGCTCCGTGCATGAAGGCTGAATGTACAAAAGATTCCATATGTATGGCAGAGATTGGACCCGATGTTGTGCAAAAGGTGGCGCTGCAATTGCTGGCTGAAGAAATTGATGGCATTCTCTGCTTGCGAGCGAAGTCGGGGGATGTGTTTCAGTGCATCCAGGGCAAGATGGAACCGGCTCATCTCATTTAGGACCACCATGTCGAAGGGCGTCGTGGTCGTGCCGTGATCCATATAGCCGTGCACATGGAAACGGCCTTCA
>CAZASC010000005.1:83533-106406 GCA_964487695.1 uncultured Victivallales bacterium | reverse complement strand
CCGAGAAAAGCTGCGAGTATTGTTCAGAGGTGTTTGAACAGATACAGAAGATGTCGGATCCACCGCTTGGCATGTGCCCGAAATGCGGGGCCCAGCTTGTAAAACTGATCTCGGCCCCGTCTGTGGGTCATTCCGCCAGCGGACTCGATCAGCGCGCCAAAGCTGCGGGTTTCCACAAGCTGCAAAGGCTCGGCAAAGGGGAATACGAGAAGAAGTATTAAGGGAAGGTTTCAGTGTTCAGTGGTCAGCAACAAACTGTCCAATGTCGAATATCCAACGTCCGATATTGATATTCCACTTTTCTCTCATCAGGGCACCAGCACTTTCAGCGCCTTTGGCAGGACATGCACGTTCAACTCCGTTGGCATGTCTATCAAATCGCCGTCGATCTGGATCTCCGCATGAGTCTGGCGTCTGACCGTCATGGTCTTGAATCTGCGCGTGATCACCTGCGGAAGCGTGTCAAGCGATCCGTCGAAAAGGCGGCGCAGATTGGCTATCAACATGGGCACATCCTGGTGCAGCGCCACGACAAGCTCGAGATAACCGTCGTCTTCCTTCGCCTGCGGCGCAATCTTTGCGCCGCCGCCATACTGCGTCATATTCGCGACCGTGAATACCAGCACGTTCTGAAAACAAAATTCCTCATTGGAATCCAGGCTGACGCAAATCTCCTGCGGCTTGTATTGAAAGAACTCATTCACGCCTGCGAACACGTAGGGAAGTACCCCGCGGACCGGCGATTTCTGAAACGAACGGACAAAAGCGGCATCCCATGCCATGCTGCATGTCACAAAAAATGTTTCGTCGTTGGCGACTCCGACATCGATCAGTTTCGTTTCCGCACTTGCCAGGGCTTGAGCGGCTTTGGCGGGAGAAAGTGGAATTTCAAAATGCCTGGCGAATCCGTTCCCGCTGCCGGTCGGTAGAACGCCCAGCGATACGTCCGTGCCAACAAGGACCTTTCCCACGGCGTTGATCGTGCCATCGCCGCCTGCGACCAGGATTGTGTCAACGCCGTCCAGGACGGCTCTCGCGGCCTTGGCTGAACCATCAGCGATGCTCTGCAGGAACTGATATGTGAGTTCAGTACCGGGAAGATCCCAATACTGCTCCAATGCCTGTCGCAATGCGGTGAAGGATTGCGGAAGCCCCGACTTCGGATTCACCATGACTCTGATCTTTCTGGATGCTCTGGAATTCATGCGTCTAACAATAGGGGAACCTCCGCGTCTTCGCAACGATCTTGATATGCGCGCAGTTTCGACCTAACATACATTCCGGTGTGACGGTGGGTTCCAAGGAATGAAGAAAATATTTATGCTTGCCCTGATTGTGTCTTTGCCGCTTTTCGCCTGCTCGGAGAGCCTTCCATCAGCTGGCAGCGTCGTTCCCACAAACGACCTGACGGTTCGCTGTGGCACTGCGACCGATTTGGGATGGGCCAAACCCAACCAGCAGTATTATTGCCTGGGACGGACAAAGGCCGGTTACAGCGTCTTGGCTCAGGCGGATGGTAAACCGGAGGTCGGTTTCATTCCGTTACGCGATGAATGGGGACACATTACTGCCATAACATGGGAACATGTCCCGGCGCTTCGGGAGAACATGCTTCTGATCAGGACTCCGCTAAAGATCGAACCCGGTTGTATCGTGCTTGAAAAAGCGAAACAATATCCCATTGTCGCAGCGGAAAAGGATACTTTCGAAGTCCGTTACGGAAAGGACGGATTCTGCGCAACGGTTACCGTCAGCCGCGCTGAAGTCAATTTTGTTGCGGTGGATACCGTGGCGGCGCCGCTCGCGCAAAACTCTGAAAATACAAGGGCTGCCACTCAAGATCTTCAGGCTGTCCGGACTGAAGCGGCAAAACCGATCGAGACGCAGCCTGAATCGGATTGGAAGGAAGCAGCCAAAGCGGAGGAAAAGAAAACGTCCGCAGCACGACCCGAAGCCGCCATGGAAATTTCGAAGATCAAGCATGCTGCGGTTGGCGCGAAGGTGACGGTCTCGTCTACCCACGCTGGAGAGACTGGCGAAGGACCTGCTGAAGCGCTCGTGGATGGCGATCTCCAGACACGTTGGAGCAGTGAGTATTCCGAACCGCAGGAAGTCGTTGTTGAACTCGACAAGGAACAGAAACTGGGCAAGTTGCGCCTGTATTGGGAAGTGGCGGCAGCCGTCAACTACAACGCTTTTGTGTCGGCTGACGGACGTGAATGGATCAAGACACAAAGCATGACCGACGGGAAAATCGGGCCGAGAGTCGATGAGCTGGACATGAAGAACACGCCAGCAAAGTTCATCAAGCTGGAGCTTCTTAATCGCATCCACGATACATGGGGTTTTTCGCTCTACGAGATCGAGGTCGTTGGACAGGAATAGTGCGGAATTATTTACTGCGGATTACACGGGAAGCAAAGACGCACGAGAGAACATCAAGATCTTCCGGCCTCTGATTTCTGGCCTGAACACTGAAACCTGAAGACTGACCACTTATTCTTTCTTGGTCTCTTCCAGCGCGAGGCCGGCTTTCTCCCAATTGGAAGTTTCGATGTGGAGTTCGGCTTCGATTTCCGACAGGCGTTTATTGATGCGGGCGTAGTCTTTGACTTCTTCCGATGCGCAAAGGATGTCCGCCAATTCCTTCTGCTCCTTTTCGAGGGCGGCAATGCGTTGTTCGGCTGCGCGAATCTTGCGTTCGAGGGGAATCTGAAGGTTGCGAACATCTTTGCGCTGCATCGCCCGCTCACGGCGCATATCCTTGCGGCTGGGGCCCCGGTTGGGATCGTCTGACTTCTTGGGCGCACTTGCGTCCGCCACCGCCTGCTCATGTGTCATCTTCTCGTGGTAATAATCATAGCCGCCGCAGTAGCGGGTAATACCGGGCGGCGTCATGCCTATTATTTCCGTCGCCACATGCCGGACGAATTCAATGTCATGGCTTACAACGCAAAGCGTGCCTTCGTAATCCTGAAGCGCCCGTTCGAGCATTTCTCGTGAGCCGATGTCCAGATGCGTAGTGGGCTCATCGAGTAAAAGGAAATTGGGCGGATTCATGAGAAGCCGGGCGAATGCGATCCGCATCTTTTCGCCGCCACTGAGTACTCCCACTGTCTTAAAGATATCGTCGCCGGAAAATAAAAAACTGCCGAGCAGGCCGCGTATGCTTTGCTCCGTCGAAGAGGGGGCGGCCGACTTGAGCGTTTCCAAGAGTGTCTTCGCCGGGTCCATGGTTTCGGAGAAATCCTGCGCCTGGTAGCCGGGCACAACCTTGTGGCCCAATATGCGGCGTCCTTCAGTTGGCGGCAGAACCCCCGCCAGCATGCGGAGCAGTGTCGTCTTGCCCATTCCGTTCAGCCCGACGAGGCCGATCTTTTCGCCCCGCTGAATACGGAGATCAACATGGCGAAGCACCCAATTGGTTCCGTCGTACGTCTTGCCCGCGTCTTCCAGGCGCATGACTTCAACTCCGGAGCGGGACGGTGAGGCAACGCGAATGCGGGCCTGCGGCAATGCGATTGTCGGCACCTCGATCTCTTCCATCTTCTCAAGTTGTTTGACGCGGCTCTGGACAAGCGCGGCCTTCGTGTTCTTCGCGCGGAACCGCTCGATAAAGCGCTCCACCTGCGCGCGCTGGCGATCCTGGTTCTTCCGGGCGGCCAGAAGTGTTTCGTGGCGCTTGACTCGTTCACGGGCATAGTACTCATAGTTGCCGCCGTATCGCGTCAATTTGCCGCCGGCGACTTCGTAGGTGAAGTTTGTCAGCGTATTGAGCATGAAGCGGTCATGCGAAATAAGGAGGAGAGTGCCCGGAAATTCGCGAAGGAATTTCTGCAACCATTCGACGGCGGGAATGTCGAGGAAGTTGGTAGGCTCGTCGAGCAGCAGAAGATCGGGATTGGCAACCAGAGCCCGCGCAAGCTCGACGCGCATCTGCCAGCCGCCGCTGAACGAATTGAAGGGCCTGTGCTGTGCAATGTGATCGAAACCGAGACCGCCGAGCGCGGTCTTGGCGCGCGTGCTTAATTCGTAGCCGCCGGAATTTTCGAACTCTGTCTGCAAGTCGCCCAGAGTCCGTAGCGAGCGTTCACGTTCCTTGTCGACTTGCGTTGGAATCGCGGCTTCGAGTGCATCGATTTGGTGCTCGATATTGCGCAGGGCCGGAAGCGCGTTTTCCGCGTAGTCCAGCAGGCTGTCCTCGATGTCGGCGCCTTTCAGTTGCTGGCGCAGATAGCCGATTCTGATTCCCTTCTGGATAGAGACGTTGCCGCGGTCGGGCTGAAGTTCCTCGATGATGAGAGAAAACAGGGTTGTCTTGCCAGCCCCGTTCGGGCCCACAACGCCGACACGGTCTCCGCGTCCAACCGAGAAGGATGCGTCCACAAGGATATCGTTGCCGCCGCGCGCAACACTTACGTTTTGAATATCAATCATGGTGCGGAGCTTAACCCGGACATCGCTCAAGCACAACGCAATATCGGCATTGGACTCGAACTATCGTTTGATTGCGCAGTTTCTGTTTGTCAATCGGCTCCGCAATGGCTAAAAGATGAGCATTGGTCCATCTTGTCGGAATCGGAGTGCAATGTGAAGATCAACGACAAAATACTGCAAATCACCGCGATATTCCCTCCTTTACTGGCAATTCTGGTCGGCTTGAGCCTCTTTCTCAGGGCCAGGCACGAGGACGAACTCAGCCGGCGTTTGGGGCTCGCCGAGACGATCGTCGGCGACGCTCTGGAGTTGAGCGTGACAACACACGAATATTCCCGAAGTCATGATGAAGCAACACGTCGCAATTGGGAATTCATGTACGATACGATGAGAAGACGCGGGATAGCCAGACTCTCTGCCAAAACTCTCTTGTCCAAGGAACAGACCATCGCCAATTCGATAACAGCCAGTTTCGATGGCATAGATCAGCTCTTCGAAAAGCTTGTCGCTGGACAGAACGCTAAAAGCGGTGCTTCATCAGATGCAACAGAGCATGAAATTTTGCTTCGGCTTCAGGCGATCACCGGCGACGCTCTTCAACTGGTCCAAGCCAGCCACATGGATGCCGTAGCATCCGAACAGATAACCGATTCGATCATCATAATCCTCAGCGCACTTGTGGCGTTGATAATGGCGCTGGGAGTATATATGGCAGTGCGTCAGGAAATGTCCCAGCGGGAGAAGGTCGACGAAGCGTTGCGTGAGAGCGACATCAGGCTTTCAGATGCATTTCTGAAGCTCAAGCGTGCAAGCGAACAGGTCGTGCAAACGGAGCGTTTGCATACGCTGGAAAATGTATCGAAAGGGATCGTACATGATTGGAAGAACGCGCTGACTCCAATCCTGGCCAGTGTCCAATATCTGCCTGAATTGCTTGCGGATCAGGCGCAAAAGGAAGATATCAAAGGCATGTTGTCCGTCATGGAGGATTCGATAAGGAAGGCCGACTCAGAGGTCGGTCGCCTTGGCGATCTTCTGCGATCTGGAATCGCCGTGGACAAGAAGCCGATGGAACTGAATAAGGTCGTTACCGATGCGTTGCGTGCGACACAGGACAGGTGGAAGGACCAGCCGAACTGGCAGCGGATAGAATTAAAAACGGAATTGTTGTCGGATATTCAACCCATTCCGGGGAACGCGCATGAGCTTTTTGAAGCCGTGAAGAACCTGATAATCAACGCCGTTGACTCAATGCCAAAGGGTGGCACCATCACTGTGCGCACTCAGGCGGTGGGGCAGTGGATTGGCCTGGAAATCAGCGACACCGGCGTCGGCATGGCGGAAGATGTACGGAATAAATGTACCGAGCCGTTTTTTTCGACAAAGGGGCCGAATGCGGCGGGAATGGGCCTGACCATCGCGTGCAGGATGGTAAAACGGCACAATGGCACCATTGACATCGAAAGTGTGCCTGGCAGAGGGACAACTGTCGCCATATGTCTGCCGGTCGAGACGCTCCAACCCGTTCAAGTGCGGAAAGCCACCGACCACCCCGTACGAAAGCTAAGGATACTCGTGGTAGATGACGAATCCTGGTCGCGTGTTGCGCTGGTTCATACGCTGATGATGGAAGGCCACACGGTGGAGACCGCGAGCAACGGTCAGGAAGGTCTGGAAAAATTCCGGGTGGGTAAATTCGATCTCGTGGTAACCGATCATGCGATGCCTGGCATGAGCGGGAATGAACTCGCCATCGCAGTGAAAAAGATTGATCCATCCAAGCGGGTGATCCTAGTCACAGGATATTACGACACGCTTGAGGAAAAAGAGAGGGAGCGCTCCGGTGTGGACGGCGTTGTGGGCAAACCTATTCGCCCATCCGAGCTGATAGACGCCGTCATTACGGTCACACAGTCAAAGCCCTAGTGTGCTATAGGGCAATAGCTGTGCTTCACCAAGCCTACCGCAACAGGTCCACACTAAAGCCTTTACTGCTGCGCTCGATGTCTTTGACGCCCAGGACGTCGTTTGGAACGTTTGCGTAGATGATGCTGTATTCAATCTCACTTTTGCCGCCGGCTGGAAGCCAACTGTATGTAGGTTGGCCCTGGAATCTTCCCATAGTAACGGCGCGTCGCAAACCGACCGGAAACGGACTGTTGGTGAGCTCCATGCCGCGCGTGAGCGATTTACCGATCCATGGTTTCCCTTTTCGGCCATGGTTCTCTTCCCAATTTCCGATCCACGGGAAATCCGCACGCCGCCACACGTAGGCGAGCAGCAGGCCGAGTCTGGGATTCACAGCTGCAAACCAGGCGTCCTTCTTCTGGGTGTCCATGAGATTTGCAGTAAAATCTGATGATTTCTTGAATTCTTTGCCGATCATCCGCATGTCAACGCTCTGGCCGTTGACTCCCGGACCGTTTGGCCACATGAAAGCTGTATCCGGTTTCAATCGTTGTGTATCGCCGAAATTACCGGGGAAAGTGGCGCACCTGGTTGCGGGCATGTCAAACAAGGTTACACCTTTTTCGAGGAATGGAGGGCCCATCGTGACATGCTCGCACATCGTGAACGGTTGGTCGCGTTTCGAGAGATTCACCACCTGTTCCTTTACATCAACGACGCTGGACCATTCCCGCATGGTCACGGTGCGGATAAACTTCATCTGTGCAACCGGCAGTTCGCATGCGCAGGTCAGGCGCATGGCGTGTTTCGTGCAGCTCTTATCGACAAGCCGCCATCTTGCGACCGGCGCTTCACCGTGAGTTTCAAGTCCCTGTGAGGCCTCATCCGCCGAAGGGTCGCCGAACCAGCCGAGGCACAAGTTGTGTCCGCGAATCGCCGCAAGAAGCTTCAGCCCGTACTTGTCCTTATGTTTCTTTGCGTTGTAGTTCCATGGCTCGATACTCTTCCATATAGGGCTCCACATCGGATTGATTCCGGGCTTGTCGCGTAGAACAAGACCGGCAATGTGCCCGCCACCGATAGTCATCGTCATTGAGAGCGTGCCGTTATCCATTTCCCATGCTTTACGGCCATTAAAACTTATATTCCGGATTCTCATGCATCCTCCTTCGGACTGACTTTCTGCATCCAGTCACCTGCCAATTATTTCAACTACGAAATACGCGAAAAGCGCGAATAATCATTTTCATCTTTTCGCGTGTTTAGCGACTTTCGTAGTTACCCTTCATACCTTCACTGGCGGCTTGTTTTCCGGGAATCGTTTTCCCAGTTCAATCACTTTAGCTAGCGATTTTACTCCGTCTGTTGCCCCGTTTGCGGAGAGGCTCGCCGCGGCGCAGCAGGCGCCGAGTCGGGCGGATTTGGCGTGGTCCCAGTTTTCGTGCAGACCGTAAAGCATTCCTGCGCAGAAGGCGTCTCCTGCTCCTACCGAGCTTTTGATGAATCCTTTCGGAAGCTTGAGCGAGCCGAGAGAAGTGCATTTGCCGCTTCTGTCGCGGATGTAAACGCCTTCCGGCATATGAACAGCCACAAATTCCATGTTGCCGAAACGATACAACGCCTCCACTGCCGCAACGAGCGCCGCGCTGTCCAGCGCTCCGCTTTTCTTTCTGACAGTGAGACCGACGGTGCGGCCCGTTTCGATTTCGTTAAGGATCAGATAATCGGTGTATTTTAATGCCGGCGGGACAATATGCTTGAAACGGTCGCTTTCCTCGCTCACGACATCGAGGCTGGTCTTTATGCCTTGCCTCTGGAGAGAAGCGAGGAAACGCGCCGCAACGGTCCCATATTGCTTGTCGCGCTGGTCCATCCGATCGAGCAGGAGAAGATAGCCCAGATGAAATATGCGGCAGGTCAGCTTTTCGACTTTTACATGCTCGGGTCCAAACAAGGCGTTTGCACCGCGATAGTGAAGAAAGGCCCTGTCGCCCGTGCTTTGTTCGGTCATCACATCTGTGTAGGATGTCGCAGCTTTGTCTGCCAGAATGATGTTCGACACATCCACGCGGAGGCCGCGGAAAGTATCCAGAATATATCTGCCATACTGGTCGTTTCCGACAACGCCGATGCCCGCAAGCGGGAATTGGGCTTTAAGTTTGGCCAGATCAGCGAGGACATTTGCCGGTGCGCCGCCAGTGCTCCAGTCTTCGGAACTGATGTTTCCAAGCATGCCGCGGCCCGGCAACGTGTCGAGAATCTTTACTCTGTCAACGATCCAGTTGCCGCCGGCCGCAATACCGATGCGATTCGGTTTCCCAATCTTCATCCGCAGCTCCTCAATCGCTGACAAGTTTCACAACAGCCGGTTCGTCTTCTTCTATATGGCTGAACCGGCCAATTCGCTTGTCCTCAAAGAAATTATCGCACTTATCGTCGTTGGCTGTTGATACTTCGCCGACAATCGCATATTCGGATTCCGCCCAGAATGCGTGAAGCACCTTTGATGTGAGCGTGATCCGGTCGCCCGAATTAAGGATCAGAGGTTTATCGGTCGGGATGTTGCAGGCTTCTCCATTCACCTGCAATGTGACGGTTTTCTTTTTGGACGGCAACTCGATCGCCAGTTTTCCCCAGCGGCAGATGATATCTTCTTTTTTAGATTTGTGAAAATGTCTGGGGACAACCTGATGCCTGCCCACATACATTATCTTCTCGCAGTATTCAGGCTGCTCTGCAAGGTTGATGAGTATCAGTCCGGACTTCGAAAAGTCCCCTAATCCGAAGTCGGTAACATCCCAGCGCGGATTCGGCGGCAGCGCCCAGCCGTGCAGCTTGAAAGCCATCGAAGCGTTTCTCACAACCGCGTTGATCTCGGATCGTTTCATTACTGGACTTCCTCCTCTTCAATTGCGTGTCGTTACTTAAGGCCATGCTACTGAACAGGAGGTGAAAAGTCAATGTCACCGGCACAGTTTGAAGTTTGAGCCGTATTGAGGGGTGTCCTGCCGAATCGCTGCGATTTGGACGATGGTTTTGGGCAACCTCTTACCGCTTGCCAGTTTACGCGGTTTCGTCTTTGATCGGGCAATGGAAGTATCCGAAATCAGGGTGAAACACGCGCTGGTGCGATCACGCATTCCGGGGGGCGATTATGTGATCAATCCTTATCTCGGCTGCGGACACGGTTGCTGCTATTGCTATGCCGTTTTTATGACCAAGTATTCCAAGTTCAACCAGAACGCGCGCTGGGGCGAATTTGTCGAGGTCAAAACAAACATCGCGGAAGTATTACGAACCGATTTGGCCCGCAAGCGTGGCACCGGCATGGCCATGCTTTCCAGCGTGTGCGACCCGTATCAACCGCTGGAGCGGCGCTACAGGCTGACGCGAGAATGCCTTCTCGCGCTGAGGGAATATGGCTGGCAGATCGGAATCCTCACGCGTTCGCCGCTGGTCTTTCGGGATGTGGACATCCTGAAATCGTCGCTCGGCGTTTCTGTCGGCATGTCGGTGCCAACGGACGACGACCGGGTGCGCCGCATTACGGAACCTAACGCCCCGCCGATTGAAAGCAGGATCGAGACGCTGCGGAAACTGCGTGAGGCCGGTATTGAGACTTGGGCTTTCATCGCGCCGCTGCTGCCGATGAATCCGGCGCGGCTGTTCGAGATGCTTGCACCGGTCGTCGGCAGCGTCATGATTGACCGCATGAACTATGTTCAACGGATTGAAGGGCTCTTCAGGCGGCACGGCTGGTCGGCCTCTCTCACGGCGGAGAAGTCCGTGGAAACCGCCTCGGAACTGAGGCGATTGTTCGCAAGTCGTGGAATCGAGATATGATGGTAAATACTCTCTTCTTCTTGTGTTACCGGCGGCGACCGGTACAATAGGCGGGCCTATTCAAATGGAGGAGTGATCATGGCAAAGAAACGACGGATTCTAAAGAAGCTCGGCATGAGGGACATCACCGTGTTCAAGCTCGCAAACAGACGCGGTTACGCGGCAATTGCGAGGAACTGTCTGACGGAGGGAAGAAGCATTCCGCAGGCTTACGGGCGATTGGTGAAAGCATGCAAACGGCGCGGATACGAATTACCGGCTGACAGGCAACCCAAACCAACGTCGTTGTAGGAAGGTTAATAAAGGCGGAACATAAATCATGGAAAACAAGATTCGAAAATTCAGATACAATACCGGGAATGAATGGTTTAAAGGAAACACGCATATTCATAGCGTCGTTTCCGACGGAGGCAAAACTTTTTCCGAGCTGGCCGAGATGTATTCCCGTGCCGGTTTCCGTTTCCTCTGCCGCGCCGACCACTGGCAGTGTTCAGACATTGCCGCCGACACGGAACAGTATCCACTTTTGTGGCTGGACGGGATAGAACTTGATGGCGTGGACAGTTTCGGTGGCGCATTCCATATTGTCCTTCTTGGGACTCTTAAAGACATCGTGCGCGAAATGGGTCTCGACGCGGCAATAGAAGCTGGTCGCAAACAGGGGGCGCTGATCATTCTGGCGCACCCGGCCTGGACCGCAACCACTATCGAGGCAAGTCTCCGTTGGCGATTCGATGGCGTGGAAGTCTACAATCACATCGCCAGGTGGTTGAATGGTAAGAGTGACGGTGTGTTTCATTGGAACAGCATGTTGAAACAGAAACCGGGCACACTCGCATTTGCCGTGGATGATGCTCACATATCGCATTATCATCCGGGTTGGAACGGAGGCTGGATCGTGGTGAACGCGCTACAATGTTCGCGTGCTGCGATAATGGATGCGATCAGGGCGGGAAATTACTATTCGTCATGCGGACCTGATTTCCGGAGCATCGAATTCGACGGCACGAACGTCAATATTGAAACATCGCCAATTCGATTTGCGCGTCTTGTCGGGCCGGACTCGTCGGGCGAACAGATTGGCACATTTTGGGAACAGCCGTTCACAAGCGCATCTTTCAAAGCGCCTTCCGGTTGGGAATATGCGTATATTGAGATAGAAGACGATCAGGGCAGGCGCGCGTGGAGCAACACCTTGTTTGCTGAATAGTCACATATCCTGGTGGAGGAATTGGCATGATCATTGTCGGCATAGCGGATCTTCATGGCGATGTGTCGCTTCTAAGCCGTGTCTTTGAAAAGGCGGGGCGCGTTGATGTTATGTTGCTGCTGGGCGACATCACGGATTTCGGGCATGCGGAGCACGCAAAGTCTGTCATAGATGCGGTCCGGCTGGGAGCGCGCCATGTTTTTGCTGTCGCTGGCAACTGCGATAATCGCGACGTGGAAGACTATCTTGAAAAAGATGGCGTCGGAGTTCATAGGAAAGGCGTCATTCTTGACGGTATCGGTTTCGTAGGCGCCGGGAAATCCCTGCCCGGTCCGGGCAGAACTCCAAACGAAGCAAGCGAGAACGATTTCCGGCGATTTCTCCAGGATGGAATAGCTTGCCTGCCGAACGCCATGCCGCTGATATTCGTTACGCATCAACCGCCGATCGATACCGCCATAGATGACTTCCCTGGTCGCGGGCATGTGGGCAGCGTTGCGATACGCGATTACATTGAAAAAGAAAAGCCGCTGATCTCCTTCTCCGGACACATCCATGAAGCCGCTGGAATTGATTCCATTGGAGACACGAAAGTTGTGAATCCAGGGCCGCTTCGCAAAGGGAAATACGCTTACGCCGAGATTGAGGCGGGACGAGTCAAGACGCTCGAATTGCGAGCCGTGTGATCACCTGGCCGCTGCTTGGGTCCTCGAATATCTTGCATATAAAGCGAGATCGATTGCCACCATAGTCATGTTAAGCAGGTAGAGGGCAATTATCCAGTCGCGGCAATACAACATCTTGTGAATTACTCCGCTCACGTAACCGGCTAATACGATTGACATAAACAGCGGGCTTTTGCCGGCGACAACTTTCGTACGAACCGCCTTTGCGATCGAAATCGGCCAGCTGATTCCAAAACAGATCATCATGATTGCTTCAAATATACTCATTGGTCCTCCATTCAATTTCGAGAACATAGTATTCCGCCAGTTACTGAGTGGCCTCTTTTTCGTAGCCGCGTCTTATCAGACGCGGCTACAGCGAGACCATCTAGTAACTGAAAGGAATACACAAGATAACGCATCGCCGTTGCATCCGACAGGTCTTTCTGCTAAGTTGAGTGCCTAATTCGGGAGTGCGACTGTAACTATGAGGAAGTTAATTGTATTTGTTGCCTTTGCCGCGCTTGTCATGTGTGGCGGTTGTGTGTGGCCGTCCGAACAAGCGTGCTACGACGTGGCATGCAAGACTGTTCTGGCCGACAAGAGTTTTCCAAAAGACGGCAAAGTTTATCCGATAGAAAAATGCAAAGTTTATGTCCTGAAGAATGAAGGAGAGGTAAAGGTTTTCTACGATCATGTCGAATCGGGAAATATGGAAACCGATTCCTATGATGTCTGGCTCAAGCGTATTGCCCGTACCTGGGAGCTCGACTACTGCAATCCGACCCGGAAATATCAACAGTAGGCTGAGCCTTTTGCAAAAGTCCATCGGCAGCCGGTCGCAAAGGATTGCGACCCTCCAAAACTCCGGGAAATCAAACGTTTTCGCATGGCTGGAGGGCGGCAATCCTTTGCCGCCGCGACTTTTGCAAAAGGCTCGTTTGGCAAGGTTTTCGACTGATCCACCCGGCTCCCGCAGCGGCGGGAGCACACGGGGTGCGTTTTTAGATCGCCACTTCCAGTGCCTTCTTCAATTTACGCAGGTATTCTTTTCTCGGTATTTCGCGGGCACCCATTTTTTCAAGATGATCTGTGTGCACTTGGCTGTCTATCATGCTGCAGCCTTGCATCTTCAGCCTTTCTACCAACGCGACAAGTGCGACTTTGCTCGCGTTCGAGACCTTGGTGAACATTGATTCGCCGCAGAAACATTTCCCAACGGCAACGCCATACAGTCCGCCCGCCAGTTCGTCGCCGAGCCAGACTTCGACAGAATGCGCATGGCCGGCTTTGTGCATCGCGCAGTACGCTTCGAGCATCTCGGACGTGATCCAGGTGCCGTCTTCGTGTCTGCGCTTGATCCTGCTGCAACTCCCGATAACAGTCTTGAAGTTCTGGTCGAACGTCACTCTGAATTTCCCTGATTTGACTATTCTCTTCAAGCTCGTCGAAACCTTGAATTCATCGGGAAAAAGAACGAAACGCGGATCTGGCGACCACCAGATGAGCGGCTCCCCATCGGAATACCACGGGAAGATACCGGATCGGTAGGCGAGGATGAGCCGTTCGATGCTCAGATCGCCGCCAACCGCAAGTATACCGGTTGGATCGGCCTTCTCCGGCGGCGGGAAAGCGATTTTCTCATTCAATGTGTAGATTGGCATCGAAACTCCTTTACAGTTTCTCTACCGTTGCGCTCAGGCTGAAGGACTGGAGTTGGTCCCTGTGCAGCTTTGCCGGCGTTTCCGCCTCCACCTCTGCGATGGCTTTGCCTTTTTCGTCTGCTTCCAGCATAATTTTTGCGGCAAGCTGCTCGCTGTGCCCGAAAACGCGCATCAGACACGACACAACATGGTCCATCGTGTTGTGATCGTCATTGTGCAGGATTACCTGATACATGTCCTCAAGGCGCTCGGCAGCCTTGGTTCCAACGACGGGTCTTTCTATGGTTGTTGTTCCGGCCATAATAATTCGATTATCTCGCGTCTTCCGGCAGCGGAATGTGAAGCTCCGGTAAACTTTACGACTTTTCATGATTCTTTCTGACACATGATTTAATCAATATCATGGGACAGTTTTGATGGATGGTCAACCGGCGAATTTGTACCATACAACACCGCTTACTCCCCGCTTCGCGGTGAGTAAGCGGTCCTACAACATAGAAACGAAATGTAGGACCGCTCACCCGAAGGGGAGCGGTGGACAAAGATATGGATCAAATCGCGCATCTGCCGATCTTGCTATCGGCATGTGGGTCGGATAGAGTGCGCAACATGGCAACTGTGAATGTCTGCGAGACTTTTGAGAGCATTCAGGGCGAGTCGACTTGGGCTGGCTTGTTGTGCTTTTTCATCCGCTTGTCGGGTTGCAATCTCAGATGCAAGTATTGCGATACCACCCACGCTTACACGTCGGGCAGGGATGTGGAGATTGCCAAGCTCACCGAGGAAGTTGCGGCAAGCAAGGCCGCAATCGTCGAGATCACCGGCGGCGAGCCATTGCTCCAGCCCGGCTTCCGTGAACTGGCGATACAACTTCGCGACAGTACAGGAAAACCGATTCTTGTGGAGACAAACGGTAGTCTCGATATATCGGTCGTGCCAGATGAAGTCATCACGATTATGGATGTAAAATGCCCCGGCAGCGGTCAGAGTCACGCAATGAATCTGGCAAATATCAAACGCCTAAGATCAAAGGACGAAGTAAAGTTCGTTCTCAGTGACCGGGCCGACTACGACTGGGCAAAGGATTTTGTCCTGACACACGACCTGACTTCGATATGCGGCGCAGTGTTGTTCAGCCCGGTATTTGGCCTCCTTAAGGCTGATGATCTCGGCAAATGGATCGTGAAGGATGGCTTGCCTGTTCGCCTCCAGATGCAGTTGCATAAGATTGTGGGAATGAAATAGGTTTCAGTGGTCAGTGTTCTGTGTTCAGGAAATCACAAAAGAGAGAGAAATGATGGTAAAATCGGCACTCGGCACTCGGCACTCGGCACTTTCTTCCGCCGTCGTTCTTCTCTCCGGCGGAGTCGATTCCTCGACGCTGCTGCATCACATAAAGAAGTCGCTGAAAGTTCGGCGGTTGTACGCTCTCTCGTTTATCTACGGGCAGAAGCATTCCCGCGAGATCGAGATGGCAAAATGGCAGGCAAAAGCAGCCGGAATCAGCGAACATAGAATCATAGACATTTCCTTTTTTGGCGACCTGATCGCGGGCGGATCAGCGCTGACCGATCCCTCGATTGCCGTGCCCGATCTTGCGGATGTGAAGCGCAGCCAGCGCAAACAGCCGCCGACTTATGTGCCAAACCGCAATATGGTCATGCTTTCGATTACGGCGGCGTATGCGGAAGCCAAAGGCTGCGCCGATGTTTTTTATGGCGCACAGGCGCAGGACGAGTATGGCTACTGGGATTGTACAGTTGATTTTGTCCGCAGAATCAATCATGTTCTCCGGCTGAACCGGGGCAAGGCGGTGACTGTCCATGCTCCGTTCGCAGGAAGGCCGAAGAGCGAAGTTGTGAAAATCGGCCAGGCGCTCGGCGTGGATTATTCGCACACATGGAGCTGTTATCGCGGTAGAAAGAAGCCGTGCGGAAAATGTCCGAGCTGCGTGGAACGACAGAAGGCGTTTGAGAAGGTCGGAGTGAGGAAGAAGGAATAATGTTCAATTCTCAATTTTCAAGGCTCAGGATTTAGATTGATGAACTCGGAAGGCGCCGTCAAAACCGCAGTCATTTTCTTTGCTGTCATATTAGCTGGGGCTTTGTTGTCAGCCCTTGCAGGCGGCGCGTTTGGGGCATTGGTGGCGACCATTTCTCCTGAGTTCGTGACGGGACTTTTCAATCATGAAGCGGCAGTCGGGATCGTGAGATACGCAGCTGCAGTTGGCATGATCTGGGGTATTTTTATCGGGGCTGCTGTTTCAGGTTTCGCCTGCTTCTTGTCAGGAGTCATCAATATTCTTAGGATCCGTTTTGAATACCGGACAGAACAAAAAGTTAATAACACAAAGCGTGTTGGATGACTTGAGAATTGAGCATTGGACATTAATGTCCTTGAATTGAACAGGTGAAGATAGAATGAAAGTTCCATTGTTAGATTTGAAAGGGCAATACGCCGGTTTGCGCGATGAAATACGCAAGGTCATGGATGAGGTCTGCGATTCGCAGTATTTCATTCTGGGACCGAAGGTCGAGGCGTTTGAGAAGCATGTAGCGGAGTACTGCGGCGTTTCGCACGCGGTTGGAGTATCGTCCGGAACAGATGCGCTGCTTATAGCGCTGATGGCGCTGGATGTCGGGCCGGGCGACGCTGTAATCACGACGCCGTATTCATTTTTCGCCACTGTCGGTTCCATTGTGCGCTTGGGCGCGACTCCAATCTTCGCGGACATTGATCCGGTCACTTTCAATATTGATCCAGCCAAGACAAGAAAAGTATTGGAATCATTTGCGAAGACTTTCAGTAAGGTGAAGCCAAAGGTGCTGTTGCCCGTGCATCTCTACGGCCAGATGGCGGACATGGCTCCGCTGCTCGATCTGGCGAAGGAATTCGGGCTCAAGGTCGTCGAAGACGCGGCACAGGCGATTGGCGCGGAATATCCATCCGGGAACGGTGTGAAGAAGGCGGGCGCGATGGGCGATTTCGGCTGCTTCAGTTTCTTCCCTTCAAAAAATCTAGGCGGCTTCGGGGATGGCGGCATGGTCACAACGAACGATGCCGAACTGGCGGAGAAGCTGCGAGTGCTGCGCAACCACGGCTCGAAGCCGAAATATTATCACAAGCTGGTGGGCGGGAATTTCCGGCTCGACGCCCTGCAGGCGGCGATACTCGATGTGAAGCTCAAGCATCTCGAATCGTGGCACGAAGCACGGCGTGTGAATGCAAAGCGTTATGACGAAGGCTTCAAGGGGACGAACGTGAAAACGCCTTGTGCGGTCTACGCGGGGAAGGGGCCGAAGAATTTTCATATCTACAATCAATACGTTGTTCGCGTTCCGGACAGGGACAAGGCGCTGGAACGGTTGAGAGCGGCTGAGATTGGTTCTGAAGTGTACTACCCGGTACCGCTCCATTTGCAGGAATGTTTCAGGAGTCTCGGATGCGTAGCCGGGCAGATGCCGGAGAGTGAAAACGCCGCGAACGGCACGCTGGCGTTGCCGATATATCCGGAACTTACCGGCGAGATGCAGCGTCATGTTGTTGACGTTGTGATGGGAAAGAAATAGACGCGAGAAAAGAAGATTTTCTCGCAAAGTCGCAAAGTACGCAAAGTTGAGGAACCTTGGCGATCTTGGCGGCTTGGCGAGGAATCCTTTCAGGAGAAGAAGATGCCAAATACCGTGCTGATAGGCGCACAATGGGGCGATGAAGGGAAAGGTAAAATAATAGACGTACTGGCGCGCGAAGTTGATATTGTCGTCCGGTATCAGGGCGGCAACAACGCCGGGCATACGGTCAAGGTCGGCAATGACAAGTACGTTCTACATCTCATTCCATCCGGCATTCTCCACGAAGGTAAGATGTGCGTCATTGGGAACGGCCTGGTTGTGGATCCACTCGCGCTGGTTGCCGAAATTTCCGAGCTCGAACAGAAGGGCATCAAAGTCGAAGGCAAGTTGCTCGTCAGCGATCGCGCCCATGTAATTTTGCCGACCCACAAGTTGCTGGACGAGGCGCAGGAGGAGCGGAGTTCCGCCGACGACAAGATCGGCACGACCAAGCGTGGGATAGGCCCGTCCTATGCTGATAAGGCCACCCGGCACGGGCTGAGAATGGGCGACCTGCTGGATCCCATATTCCCCGCCATGCTGGATCGGCGGCTTGAGGAGAGCAACAGGCTGTTTCTGGCACTGGGCGGCAAAGCGCTAGACAAGAAGCAAATCGTTGACGAATACGTAAAGGCCGCTTCCCGGCTGGCGCCTTTCATAACTGACACAATTTCCTTCCTTTACAACTCCTGCAAGGCCGGCAAATCCGTTCTTTTCGAGGGTGCGCAGGGAACGATGCTGGACATCGATTTCGGCACGTATCCATTCGTCACTTCGTCAAACGCAACTTCCGGCGGCGCCTGCACGGGTACGGGCGTGCCTCCAAGTTGCGTTGACCGCATCGTTGGCGTTGTGAAAGCTTACACGACTCGCGTGGGCGAGGGGCCGTTTCCGACCGAGCTCAATGACGAAGTGGGTCAATTGCTCCGTCAGGAAGGGCAGGAGTTTGGCGCGACCACCGGGCGTCCGCGGCGATGCGGCTGGTTCGATGCGGTTGTCGCAAAGTATGCGGTGATGGTCAACGGCATAGATTTCTGGGCAATGACGAAGCTGGATGTTCTGGATAGTCTGAAGACCCTGAAAATCTGTGTGTCGTACGAATGCGATGGAAGGAAATACGACACGATCCCTGCCAACATCCGCATTCTCAATCGTTGCAAACCGGTCTATGAAGAAATGCCTGGCTGGCAGGTCTCTACCAAGGACGTGACGTGTTTTGACGATCTTCCGCCCAAAGCAAAGGCTTATGTGAATAGATTGTGTGAGTTGACCGGTGTCAAACTTGGCATTCTGTCTGTCGGGCCGAAACGGGAGAGCACGCTGAGAATCGCTTTGTGAAAGCTGGGTAACTCCTTATCTGTATATGTTCAATAGGAGAGAAACTACGAAATGCGCAAATGCCGCGAAAAAGGAAAGATGATCATTCGCGCTTTTCATGTGTTTTGTAGTTAAGAATCTGAAGCATCTGAATTTTTGAAACAGGCACTCATGTCAACAACCGACAAAATTCCTCAGCATGTTGCCGTCATCATGGATGGCAACGGCAGGTGGGCACGGGAAAAGGGGCTGCCACGCATTAAAGGTCATGAAGTGGGAGCTGAATCCGTGAGGGCGGCGATTCATGCGTGCAAAGAAGCCGGTGTGAAGTATCTCACACTCTATGCTTTCAGCGTGGAGAATTGGGTGAGGCCAAAGGCCGAGATTAACGGGCTCATGCAACTTCTCGTTAGATTCCTGAAAACGCAGGAGTATGAGCTTCACGAGAACAAGGTGCGTCTTCGAACGATCGGCAGGATCGAGGATCTACCCAGGCGCATCCGGGAAGAACTCGATAGAGTCATGAAAGCCACCCGGCATTATGAAGATGGGCAGTTGATTCTCGCCTTGAGCTATGGCGCCCGCGCCGAGATTACCAACGCGATGAGGCAAATCGCAAAGCGCGTGAAGTCCGGTGAACTGGAGCCTGGAGATATTGACGAAAAAACCATTTCAGCGAACCTTTATGCGCCGGACGTGCCGGATCCAGATCTTTTGATTCGCACCAGCGGCGAGATGAGGATAAGCAACTTTCTTTTGTGGCAGATTTCATATACAGAACTCTATATCACCGATGTGCTCTGGCCCGATTTCAGGGAAAAGGAATTCATGAAAGCCCTAGCCGAATATGGAAGGCGGCAGCGCAGATTCGGCGATATCGAAGTGAAATAAGATCTGGCAGGCGTATTGGCGTCCTCGTGATATCTCGTCATGGGACGCGGAAAGTTTCGTCCCACCGGGGCAAGCCCGGTGGGAGTCTTTGGAAGGCTGATTGCGTGCTGAAGTATAGAATATTCAGTGGATGCTTGATAGGGGCGGCTACGCTCCTGATCGCCAACTACCTGCCGCCGCTCGGCGACTGGATACTGCTGTTGGCGTTGTCGTGTCTTGGTCAACTTGAATTTTATGAGCTGCTCCATAAATCCGGAATTCCTAATTTTTGGGTCATCGGCCTGATTAGCGGCGTAGCGCTGATTTCGGCGACGTTTTTCGCGCTTGGTCCTGAAGCCGGGAGTGTCGCCAACGCCTATCGATGGGAGAACATAGTTCTTCTCGTAAGCGTAATGGCGGTTTTTATACGTCAGTTTCCACAAAAATATAACACCACGCCTATCCAGACGATTGCATGCACCTTGTTCGGGATATTGTATGTACCGTTCATGCTCAATTTCATAACCCGCCTGGCATTTACCTGGAATGTGGTCACATCCAGGGTGGTGGTTGATGAGTGCGGCCGCTTGCTCATTCTTTACCTGATCATTGTGGTCAAATGCACTGACATCGGAGCGTACACTGTCGGAAGACTGTTCGGCCGGCACAAGTTGTGCCCGCGGATTTCACCAGGCAAGACAATCGAAGGGTTTTTCGGCGGCATAGCGTTTGCGCTTGCGGCGAGCCTGTTGTTCTGTCATTTCACCGGCTATCAGTTCGGGTGCGAACTTACACTCAGACTTCGCGATGCCATCATCCTTGGCGTATTGCTGGCGGTGGCGGGTACTGTCGGCGACTTGTTCGAATCGCTCATGAAGCGTGCCGCCAACACCAAGGATTCAAGCACGGTGATTCCCGGGATGGGTGGAGTGCTCGATGTCATTGACAGTCTTCTCTTCGGAGCGCCGGTTCTCTACGCTTACATGAAGGTGATCCTGCAATGAAGAAGATCGTCCTGCTCGGCAGTTCCGGTTCAATTGGCGAAAGCGCGCTTCGGGTGGTTGAGTCGCTATCTACACGGATGGAAGTTGTAGGGCTGGCTGTGAACCGCAACTACAAGCGTGCTCTCGAACAGGCTCGGCGTTTCAACGTGAGGCATGTGGCCGTAGCCGATCCCGAAGCCGCATCGCTCTGCAAAGCTGTGGCGCCGTCAGGAGTAAAAGTTCACTCTGGAGAAACCGGTGTCGAGGAACTCGCCGCGCTTCAGAGGGCGGATATTGTGCTTTGCGCGCTGGTTGGAATGGCAGGCCTCAAGCCAGTGCTTGCCGCATTGAAGAATGGAACTGACGTGGCACTGTCCACCAAGGAAGTGCTCGTCGCCGCGGGTCGGATTGTCACTGAAACAGCACGGAAACACGAGGCGCGTCTGCTGCCGGTTGACAGTGAGCATAGCGCGATCTTCCAGTGTCTTGGAACGGGAGTTCAGAGTTCAGAGTTCAGTGTTCAGAAATCTAAGATCAGAAATCAGAAATCTGAGATCAAACGACAGAAATCGGCAATCGGCAATCGGCAATCGGCAATCAAACGGCTTTTGCTGACCGCATCCGGTGGACCGTTCGCCGGAAAGCCGGAGATCGATTTTAACAAAGTAACTGTTGCCGAAGCCTTGAACCATCCTCGCTGGAACATGGGCAGGAAGGTCACGGTTGACTCAGCGACGCTCATGAATAAAGGTTTGGAGATCATGGAGGCGCACTGGTTGTTCGACGTGCCGATTGATAAGATAGATGTCGTGATTCATCCTGAAAGCCTCGTCCATTCAATGGTTGAATTCGTGGATGGAAGCGTATTGGCGCAGTTGAGTCCGCCCGACATGCGCTTTGCCATCCAGTATGCGCTAACATATCCGGAGCGCGTGGATGGAAAGCTGCCATCGCTGGATTTGGCCGCCGCAAAAGGATTGCACTTCCATGCGCCTGATGAAAAGCGATTTCCATGTCTCCGGCTGGCTCGCGAAGCGGCGTGCATCGGCGGCACCATGCCGGCGGTGTTGAACGCCGCCAACGAAATTGCCGTGCAAAAGTTCCTGGACGGAAAGATCGCCTTCTCTGGAATATGGAAGCTTGTGGAAAAAGTGATGAAACGGCATCATCTCGTCCAGAATCCTCAACTTGACGAGATAATCGAAGCCGATTTCTGGGCGCGCACGATTGCGCAAGAGGTATCACAAAAAGAAAGAAGACGATAAATGTTAGGAACCATAGTCAGTAATTCCTCCGATTTCATCGCATTGGTTTTCCTATTTGGATTCACAATATTTGTACATGAGCTGGGCCACTTCCTTGCGGCGCGGTACTCCGGCATGTACATCCAGACTTTCTCGATCGGGATCGGGCCCGCCATCTGGAAGCGGAAGATAAACGGGATTACCTACAAAATAGGTTGGATACCATTTGGCGGATATGTGGCGTTGCCGCAACTGGATCCATCCGGCATGGAGCTGATCCAGGGAGCCGGCGAGGATGGTGTGGAACTGCCAAATCTTCCACCGATGCCAGCTTCGCGGAAGATATTTGTCACCCTTGCCGGCGCGGCGGGGAATATCGCGCTCGCCATTGTTCTTGCATGGGTCATTTATCTCAGCCCGTCAACAGCGCAAGAAAAAGGCGGAGTATATATCGGCTATGTCGCGACCAACAGTCCGGCATACGAACGCGGTCTGCGCCCTGGCGACGAAGTGAGGGCCGTCAATCACGAGCCGGTTGGCACATGGAATGAGTTTCTTACGGAGTGTCACCTTAAGGGCGGCGGTTCCAATGAGGTCGCCTTGACTGTCAAATCCGACGGGCAATTGAAGATCATATCGGTGCCCACAAAACAGAGAAAGGGCAGCGATATCAAGATTGTAGATGGCATTGACAGGTCTATGCTGTGCGTCGTGACTGATGTGTTGCCCGACTCCAGGGCTTCAAAAGCAGGTATTGAGCCGAACGACGTCGTGAAGGAGTTCGGCGGCATTGCCGTTTCGGGTCCCGATCATTTTATCCGGCTGGTGGCAGAGAAAGATGGCCAGGCGACGCCGATAGTTGTGGAGCGAAAAGGAAAACTTGTAAACCTCACCGTGACCCCCGCGTTCAATTCCGATAGAGGCAGGGCGATAATCGGCACAAGCATAAGTCCGGGGCTCGAAGATATGGTGATGCCGTGGATGGAATACAAAGAGCCGATGGCACAGGTCAAAAATGATGCAAAGGGTATTGTCCGGATATTGCGGGCGCTCACATCGCGGCGCGAGGCGAGACAGGCGGCGGGTGCGCTGGGCGGCCCTGTAATGATCCTTGCCACACT
>CAZASC010000005.1:0-83433 GCA_964487695.1 uncultured Victivallales bacterium | reverse complement strand
TCGAATTGGAAACAGAACATGAAACTGCTGGCGGAACAACGAATAAAGCGACGCCGTAGCAGGCAGATCCATGTCGGATCTATCGTGATCGGCGGCAATGCGCCGGTCAGCGTGCAGACGATGACCAAGACCGACACCCGCGACGTGCGGGCTACTGTGGCGCAAATCCGCGAGGTGCAGGCGTTGGGGTGCGACATCGTTCGTCTCGCCGTTCCAGACGAAGCAGCGGCGAAGGCGCTTGGCAAAATCCGCAAGCAGGTCACGATTCCGCTCATTGCCGACATTCACTTCGATCACAAACTTGCGCTGATTGCGCTCGAGGCGGGAATTGATGGACTTCGCATCAATCCCGGTAACATCGGCGGGGTTGCGAAGGTGAAAGAGGTTGTCGCCGCCGCGCGCGAGCGCAAAGTGCCGATCAGAATCGGCGTCAACAGCGGATCGCTGGAGAAAGACATCGCGAAAAAGCACGGCGGACCAACGCCGAAGGCGCTGGTCGAAAGCGCGTTGCGCCATGTACGACTTCTTGAGGACTTGAATTACCGTGAAATAAAGATAGCTGTCAAAGCGTCCGACGTGAGACGGACAATTGAAGCGTATCGCCTGCTCGCTGCGAAGACGGACTATCCTCTTCATCTTGGAGTCACCGAGGCTGGCACATTACTACCCGGCACGGTCAGATCGTCGGTGGCAATCGGTATTCTGATGAACGAGGGAATTGGCGACACGATTCGCGTCTCTCTGACCGACACCCCCGCGATAGAAGTGAAGGTTGGGCTTGAACTATTGCGTTGCCTGAGACTTCGCGGGCCGGGCCCGAATGTCATTTCGTGTCCGACTTGCGGACGAATTCAGGTTGATGTCGTGCGCGTTGCAAAGGCTGTCGAAGAAGAACTTGAGAAATACTACATTGCATATCCAGCTGCGCCCAGACCGGTGGTTGCAGTGATGGGCTGCATGGTGAATGGCCCCGGCGAAGCGCAGCACGCCGACATCGCAATCGCCGGAGGCAAAGGCAAATTCGCCCTCTATCTCCGCGGCAAACTCGTAAAAACCATTCCCCAATCCAAAGCCGCCGCAGCCGTCTTGGACTGCGTCAGAAAATGGCGAAAAGGAATGTGAAGGTGCAAATCCAGGAGGCTGGATGGGGAGGGTAGTGAAGTAATGTGTGCGGATGAAAACAAGAATCGAGCGTTGATTGCTGATGACGAGCAGGACGTGCTGGAGATGTTCCAGGCTGTC
Source organism: uncultured Victivallales bacterium (assembly GCA_964487695.1). GTDB lineage: Bacteria > Verrucomicrobiota > Kiritimatiellia > UBA8416 > CAZASC01 > CAZASC01. The sequence goes on along the minus strand of CAZASC010000005.1, from coordinate 82,191 downwards.
CTTTCCTGTGAGTTGCAGGATTGCGGCGTGGATTTTGTCGTCAATGGCGCGGAAGCGGTGGAAGCTTTCAAGTCGGCCCACCATGGCGTGATTGTCGTGGATGTGAATATGCCGGTGATGGGCGGCGAGAAGGCGTTCGAGGAAATCCAGAAGATATGCAACGCAGAAAACCTGAAGATTCCGTGTTTCGTATTCTGTTCCGGAGCTGATGAATCCGCTTCGATCAAGAAGATCATTGCCGAAGATCCCCGGCACTCTGTGTTGCGAAAACCCGTTGATCCCGATGACTTGGTGCGAATTCTTAAGGATCGTCTTGGTTTGTGAGAACAGCGGGAAATTTGCCAATCTCGCGTAAGGCAAAAGTGATCCCAATACGCTAATTGTCCTCTTTACTCGCCATTTCTGGCATCATATAATCACCAGCATGAATGAAGGAATACTTGTGCCCTGTCCGGGTTGCAACGGTGTAAACCGGGTTCCGGACGGACGGCTTGCGGATCATCCGATTTGCGGACGATGCAGGCGGCGTCTATTCGAGGGACATCCGGTGGAATTGAACGCCGGCAACTTCGACACACATATCGACAAAACCGGCGTGCCTGTCATTGTGGATTTCTGGGCGACATGGTGCGGGCCGTGCCGCGCAATGGTCCCGATATTTATCCAGGCTGCGGAGCAGCTGGAACCGCGCATACGCTTCGCCAAACTCAACACGGAAGAGTCGCCGGAAATTGCCGCGCGCTTTGGTGTCCGCGCAATTCCAACAATCATAATGTTCAAGAATGGGCAGCCCGCCGCCCAGCAGGCGGGCGCCATGAATCTCCCCACACTAATGTCGTGGATTCAGTCGAACATGGGGCAAGGTTAAGCGATCCCGAGCATGTTGGCAATTTCCGACACAATACCCGTGCCTAGTACCTTTGTGGCGAGTTCACCAGCCGCCGCCGCATTTGTGGATTGAATGAGTCGCTGCACCGTCGATATCCGGCGAGGCGGAATGGTCAAATCAGTGAGCCCCATTCCAATGAGGACAGGGATGAGCTTCGGGTCATCAGCCATGCCGCCGCAAAGGGAAACAGGTTTGCGATGCAGATGAGCGGCGTCTATGACCGTCTTTATTGCCCGCAGGATTGCCGGATGCCACGGCGTATACCATGTGGCGACTTGTTCGTTTGTCCGGTCAACGGCGAGCATATACTGGACAAGGTCATTGCTGCCGATCGAAAGAAAATCGGTTTCCATGGCCAACTCTTCAGCGATACCGACGGCGCAGGGCAGCTCGATCATTGCGCCGATCTCCGGCTTAGACTGGTGCGGCACATCTTTCGAGTTCAGCTTGCGGATGACATCTTTCACGAGGTCGCGGGCATGGCAAAAACTGTCCACGGACGACACGAGCGGAAACATGATCTTGAGAGGGCGATCATGGCTTGCCCGCAAGAGCGCACGGATTTGAGTGTTGAATATCTCGGGATGATGCAAAGTGAAACGTATGCCGCGAAGCCCGAGAAAAGGATTTGATTCCTCGCCTGCGGGGAAGTAACCGAGAATCTTGTCTCCCCCGATGTCGAGCGTTCTGAAAACTATTTCAGCTCCACCCATTTCTTCGACTATTTTTCGGTACACCGCATACTGCTCATCCTCGGTGGGAAAGTCGTTGCGAACCAGGAAGGGAATCTCGCTGCGATACAGGCCAATGCCTTCCGCCCGGAGCTCGTGCGCGAGCCGGGCCTCGCTCACCAGTCCTATTGCTGCTAGAAGCCGGATGCGGCGGCCATCACTTGTGTGAGTCTGCGGTTCGATATTCCGTTCACCGGGTGACACCTTGCCTCGCGTTTCAAGCAGACTCTTGTATTCTGAGATAACCATTGGATCGGGATTGACGTGGATTTTGCCTGCGTGAGCGTCCAGCAAAATGGTGGTTCCGGAGGTTATACCTGTCAGGAGTTTGGCGTCCGCAAGAATCATTGGCATTTCAAGGCTGCGCGCAAGAATGGAAATGTGGGCGGTGACTCCGCCGGATGTTAGAATTATCCCTTCCGCCTTTTCCGCTGCGAACCGTAGAATATCCGAGGGAAGCAACTTGGAAACGATCAATATCCGGCCTTGATAACTGGCGCTCAACGCTGCATCGGTCTGATTCGCCAGTCGCGCGAGGAGACGGCGCGTGATGTCTTTCAAGTCGTCAACTTTTTCCCTGAAACGCGGATTGACGCTATTGGAGAATATATCAATATAATCGTCAACAACCCGATTGATCGCTTCCGCGACACACGTTCCGGCTTCGATATGCTTCTCAATCTTGCCTATGAATCCGGCATCGTCGAGGATGGCGATATGGGCCGCGAAAATCTGCGATGCGGATTCCGCTATGCGCTCCTGCATGCTATCCTGGAATTGCTGGAGTTGCTCGCGCGTCTCTTTTACGGCCCGGCGAAACTCCTCCAACGTGCATTTTTCGAGCAATGCAGCTTTGGTTGCCGTCTCCGCTTCCGGCGGTGCGGAGGTCACAATAGCCGTGCCGATCACGATACCGTCTGCCGCAGATTGTCCCGTTATCAATCGTTGCTCCATGAAAGCGATCTTTTCCCGTTAGCCAGGCAATCGTTCAACGCGATGTCTTATCGTGCTATCATGCCTGCTCTTTGGATAGCTCTAATCTTCCGCCGGATGCGTGTCCAGATCTTTCCGTTTCAACGTCAGAATGTCAGCCTGTAGTAACCCTGCCGATCGATCATGGGCACTGTGACGGTGCTGGTCGGCGGATTTGCAAGGATGTTGCTCTGAAAGATGTTTGTAAAACCGTCCATTATGTTTGTCGTATACTCAATACAGAAATACTCACCGGTGCTGCTCTTCCAACTGAGATCTGCTGAACCCACTTCTATGCTTGGCTGCATGTTTAAGGACAAATCAACCCTTGGCCCCAAGCCGGAAACCATCACCGGTCTCCACCGATCGTTCGTAGTATTATCGCCGCACTGCCCCTGGTCGTTTGCTCCCCACATCCACACTGAACCATCCTGCTTTAAGGCGATATTGTGGTAATCTCTGGCCGCCATTTTCACCACGTTGCTGAACCCGCCGCCGTAATTGTCCAGCAGAATCTTTACCGGCACGGGGTTGACGCTATTTGTCGTTCCGTTGCCCAGTTCGCCTACATCGTTTAAACCCCATTTCCACACGGTTCCATCGCGGCAGAGAGCTGATGAATGCGAGTCACCACCGGAAACGGCGACCATATTGCTTAGACCGACGCTTTGTATGGGGATGGCGCTGTTCGTTGTCGTTCCGTTGCCCAGTTCGCCGTCGCCGTTCAATCCCCATGCCCAGACCGTTCCGTCAGACTTCAGCGCCAGCGCATGATCCCATCCTCCGGAAATTGCTGTCACATTCGAGAAGCCGGGAATCTGGACAGGGGTGTTGCTGTTGCCTATCGCCCTGCCATGGCCCCATTGGCATACCGTGCCATCCGGCATCAGGGCCACGCTGTAGTGATAGCCGGCTGTAACTACAATTGGGTTGGTCAGTCCGACAACCTGGACGGGCACAGTCGTTGGATTCGTCGTTCCGTTTCCGAGCTCCCCCATGGAATTCCAGCCCCAAGCCCATGCTGTGCCATCCGCCTTGATGGCCAGAGCATGATAAGCCCTGCCTCCCAGCGAAGTGATGGAACTCAAACCGCTGACCTGAACAGGTGCGTCCGCATCATTCGTTGTTCCGTTTCCAAGCTGCCCGAACATGTTGTTTCCCCAAGCCCAGACTGTGCCGTCCGACTTCACAGCCATGTTATGCAGCTCGCCGCCCATTATGGCCTTTATTGAATTAAGATATCCGGAGTTTCCCGGGCCATGCGCTTCATTGGGGACGAGCACGCGGGTCAGGACATTAGTGGCGACGCCGAGGCCAAGTTTGCCGCCAAAATTAGCGCCCCATGTCCAGACTGTACCATCCGATTTCAGCACGAGGGTCCCTCGCGCGCCACCCCAGACGGATTCCACATCAGCGCCTGGCGCTGTAAAGGCGAGCACAAGGAAGAACCATCCGAATGCCGCAAGAGTTCTATGTCTCATCGCCACCTGCTTCCTGGTGTTCTCATTCATTGCACCGGAATGTATTATTTGTGATGTTTTCTGCGGACAGAAGATCAGATTGCCGCCATACAAGGAAGACAAGAAGTGTTCGCGGCTCGTGTCGTAGATTCCGGGTGAATGCGCGACACGCCTGTTCGTCATCAGGTCTTTCCTGCATCACTCACTTTTGCCTGATGAAAGGTTCAATTTTGTCTTTGGACCATTCCATTTCGGGCGCTGAGCCGGAGGTGCTAGGATTGGAGCTGGACGTTCCTCATGCCGGATATGGATAGGTGGAGGATTCTCTTCTTCCACGGACTTGATCTGCGTAATCATTCCTGCATATACCTGCTCCAGTATCTCGCGGGAACTCTTCTTCTTGAGGCAAGCCACTCCACGCTTAAACAGGTTTTCCGCCAGTTTGGCGTTTTTGAGGCGTCTGATTGCGATGTTGATAAGGGCGGTATGCGGCATGACCTCGTCGGGAAAGTCCGCTATGATTCTGTCGTATTCCGCCTCCGCCTCTTCATATTGGCCTTTAGCCACAAGCGCCTCCGGTATGCCGTAATTCGGTTTCCTTTCAGCCGGACGGGAAGGGAAGATCAAATTGTTGACCCGTCGTGCACAAAAGGAAACGATTTCGGGAGAGATCAAAATAGCGCCGAAAGCCGTTAAGAACGGAGCCAACCATGCCGCAACTTGACCCCAAATCGGCACGAGAATGGGAATGGAAAACAGGAATGGCACCGCGCCAATCCATCGAACTGCCATGTAAATCCTCTCCCGTCTGAGTTCCGGGTCAATCATTCATCTACTCCGTATCCAGAATGTCGTGTCATCCTGTATCAGCTTCATTTCCGTCAGGATACGCGTTTTGGGTGCATAATTCAACAGCGAGTTGCTTTCAAACAAGCGTGCTTTGAACGCCCGCTCCACTTGAGAAAAGAAAATGTTGGAGCTCATACTTGCACAGGTGGATGCTCAGATCGGCCCATTGTTGATAAAATGACCCTTTATAAGAAATGGCGTTGAAGCGCGTGAATTTGGTACAGTTTGCCATCTATGAATACGGTAAAGAACCATTCCGCTTCGGGCGGACGTATCGAACTTCTTGCGCCAGCGGGCGGGGTCGATGCCGGATATGCCGCGCTGCATTTCGGCGCAGACGCGATCTATCTCGGCTTGAAACGGTTTTCAGCGCGGGCGGAGGCGGTGAACTTGTCTGCGGAAGAGTTGAGCGAAATCGTCGCATATGCACATTCCCTCACTCCACGGCGGCGCGTCTTTGTCACAATCAACACGCTCGTGCTCAACCACGAACTGCGTGATCTCGTCGAAGTGTTGGACGCCGCGGCAAGTTGCGATGTTGACGCTCTGATCGTGCAGGATCTTGGCGTGGCGCGCATTGCGCAGGATCACTTTCCAAATCTCTCGCTTCACGGCAGTACGCAGATGGCGATTCACAATGTCCAGGGCGCTAAAGTTCTGCGCGAACTGGGGTTCAGGCGCGTGACTCTGGCAAGGGAACTGACTATCGAGGAAATCGCGGAAATTGTGTCGGGAAGCGGTATCCAGGTTGAAGTCTTCATTCATGGTGCGCTTTGCTATTCCTACAGCGGGCTTTGTCTTTTCTCGTCGCAATTGCGGCAGCGCAGCGGTAACCGGGGTCGATGCACATATCCGTGTCGCGATGCGTTCCGGAGCGAATCAGATTTCGAGGGTAAGGGAGGAACACGAGAACGTTACGCATTCCCATTTTCCATGAAAGACCTTGCCCTTCCAGAACACATCGAATCTCTGCGCGACGCCGGTGTCGCCAGTCTCAAGATCGAAGGCCGGATGAAGAGTCCGCTCTATGTTGCTGCGACCACCAAATTGTATCGCGGCATTCTGGATGGAAAGTTTGGCAACGCTGAACGTGTCGAGATAGAAGACGATATCCGAACGATTTTCAGCAGGCCGTGGACAAAGCTCTACGTATCGTCGCGACTGGATCGGGACGTAGTCGACAGCGAAACAGTCGGGCATCGCGGAACCCGCATCGGCTTGGTGGAAGCAGTGATCGAAGGGCCGCCTGACAAGTTGCGATTCAAGACCAGCCGCGCCATCGAAAAGCATGACGGCATACAGATTGATCTCCCGGAGCAGGGGAAGCCGTATGGGTTTGCGGTTGACAGATTCGGTTATGGTTCCGTCTCCAGCGCGACCGAAGCGCCCGCCGGTTCAGTGGTGGAGATCAGGCTGCCGGCGGATCATCCGGAGCTTCCCGTCGGAGCGGCAGTGTATTGCTCATCGTCGCAGGTCGCAAAACAGCGGTACAAATACGACCGTCCAAAACCCGGCGAGTTCAAGGTGCGTAATGTTGTGGATATTTGCGCAACTCTTGAAAAGGAGAAGTTGACGATCATAATTTCGCCGCGAGGCGATCTTGCGCTCTGCGGAGTAACAAAAGAATTCAAAGGCGATTTCGAACAGTCACGCGATCCGAAAGCGATGGAAGAGGCATTCAGATCGGCGTTCTCAAAACTAGGCGATACGAATTTGGAGCTTGGCGCTGCCGAGTTTCGGAATCCATACGACCTGTTTGTTCCTGTTTCGCGTCTGAACACCTGGCGCAGGGAAATGTGCAAGGAGTTGGAAGATGGGATTGAGGTTGCAAAACGGCGACATGCGGATCGCATTGCAGAGAAATATCAAGGGCCAACGCCTTTTGGTGCTGCCAAGCGGGACGCCGGGTTGACGTGGTCAGTCAAAACCGACAGGCTGTCGCATTTGTCCGGATTTCTGGCCGACGACTGGGCTGGAATCGCCGAGGCGGTCGTGGATATCGGAAGCGAGGCCGCCGAATCGTTGCTCGCCGGGCTTGAAGAACTGGAATCTAGCGTTGGCCGCGACAGGATTCGACTTGCGCTGCCGATCATTACGCGGCGTTGGGAAACGTTGGATTTGCAGGCAAAAATAAAGCGTCTTTTGGGCGATGGATGGACGAATTGGGAAGCTGGTAATTTATCGGCGTGGGAATTTCTCAAGAACATTATCGGCGGCAAAGGATTGCCGCCCTCCACATCGCATGAAGGGGATGGAGGGACGCAATCCTTTGCGTCCGATCTTCACGTCACCGCCGATTGGTCGCTGAATGTGTTCAACCGTGCGGCGATACTCGAATTGCGGCAACTTGGCGCACGTCGCTTCGTTCTTTCGCCGGAGGATGGAATCGAGAACATGACAGTGCTGGCGGAGAGGCTGGGCGAAAAAGTTACAGCCGTTGTATATCAGGATACGCCGCTTTTTATCTCCGAATCTTGCCACAAAGCAAATCTGAAAGGGTGTAAAAGAAAAGGCGATGATTGTGCGCAACGTGAAGAGCCGATGCGGCTCGTGTCTTCCGGTGGAGATGAAGTTCTTATTGTGAATCGCGGTTGCCGGGCAATCACGATAGGGGCAAAACCGTTTTGTGTTGCCGGGCATATAAAAAAGCTGATGGCTGCGGGAATCACTTCCGTGCGCGCCGATTTCGTTTGGCGTAGCTATTCTGCGCAAGAAGTGGTAGAAATATGGCGACTGCTACGGTGTGGTGCCGAGATTCGCGGCACGCACAAGGCGAATGTGTTGCGGGGATTGATGTAGATGATAGTTCTCCGCAGCCGGATCGCTCGGAAGTTGAGCAATAACGCCACACGGGCGCAAGTATTCGTAAATAAGAGCAATAATAACGAGGTTTAACTATGAAACAAGGTTGCAAAAAAGATGTTGTGATGCGGGAGCGGAAGTCGAAGTTTGTGGAGATTTTCCGCACGAATCCGCCGAAGACGGTGTGTCCTAATTTCTTTGTTTTGGCGCATGCCAATGGCTGTGCTTTTGCGCCACGTTGCAGCTACTGCTATCTGAAGACTTCGTTCCGTAATCGCCGCAAACAGGATGTTTTCTCGAATGTGGAGAAGATGCTCAAGCAGGCCAAGACCTGGATCAAGCAGGACGACCTCGAATCCTATGTCCTCAACACGGGGAATTTGTCGGACAGTCTATCCTTTGAAGCGCATCGTCCGCTGATGTCGAAACTCATAGAGCTGTTTCGTAACGAAGCTGAGGCAAAGGGGAGAAAGCATACGCTGCTAATGGTGACAAAGGGCGGGTTGAAGGAATGCCAGGTGTTCTTCGAGACAAAGCCCTGCGCAAATGTCGTAATATCGTTTTCGGTTAACAATCCGGATGCGGCAAAGGAGCATGAGTCCGGCGCTCCGCCGATAAAGGAAAGGCTGCTGGCAGCACGCAAACTCAAGAAGCAAGGCTGGCGCGTGCGCATACGGATTGACCCGATGATTCTAGGCTATGACTACAAGTGGATCACCACGGAGGTGAAGAAACTGCGGCCGGAACGTGTGACGCTTGGCACCATGCGGGCGGAACATGGCTTGGAGTTTTTCATGCCAAAGGAACTCGGCGAGAAACTCGAACGGCCGCCGGAGAAACGCGCATTGGCGCGATATCCGCGCGAAAGCCGCCTGAAACTGTACCGGTCTGCGCAACGGATACTCGGCAAGATATGTCCAATGGGTTTGTGCGAGGAAACGAAGGACATCTGGGACGCGCTTGGCCTCGACACCGAAGCCAAGAGCTGCAACTGCGGGGCATGAGGCGGAGCACCTTTTTGTTGAATCATGTATTTTGCCTGGAGCCGGCGCGCTCTCGCGCCGGTGGCAACCGGGACGAGGGTGTCCCGGCTCCAAGACTGAACTGAAATGAAAGGCATTGCGCATTTTGCCATCGGGATTGCGGCGGCTTCCTGTTTTCCTGAAGCTGTGCGGGCCGGGGCGGATGGGAATCCGCTTTTTTTCATCCTTGGCGGTGTGTTCGGGTTGCTTCCGGATACGATTGATTTCAAATTCTATCGCTTCTTCCATCGCCACGACGTGGAGATGATTCCAGACCCCAGGAATCCCGATCCCAAGCTTATCGCGCAGGCAGTTGCACATGCCGTGAACAAAGCATACGAATCGCGCAAACCGGTGCGGTTGAAACTCGATACAATCCGGATGGGCTCGGATTTATGGCAGCAGTACGAAGTTGAGTTCGATGTGCAGGGCAAGCGCGTTTGCGCGAGTCTGGGCCCGACAGTCAACACCAGCGGTGCGATTGTGGAGCCTGTGCCCGCCACGAAAAGAAAAAAATCCTCTGCGGCTTTGCTGTGTAACATCAAGCTCGACTACGAAGCTGTCACGAAGATTGACATTCTCGACGGTCCTTCGTTCCAAATGGAGCGGATGGAGGATGGCAGAGTGATGCCTCGATTCATGCCGTGGCATAGGGAATGGAGTCATAGCGTGATCATAGGGTTGCTCTTCGCGTTGGTCGGGACGCTTGTCTGGAACTGGCTTGCCGGGGCGATCATTCTCTGCGCGTATGCGTTCCACGTGCTGGTTGACCAGTTCGGGTTCATGGGAAGCAACTATCTTTTTCCATTCCGCCGCACCCGTTCGGAGGGAATGAAGCTGCTGCATTCCGGCGAATCGTTTCCGAACCTGGCGGCAGTATGGCTTTCATGCCTCCTTATATTCTGGAATCTTTACAGCGCGTTGCCGTGGCATATGCCGCACTTCAATCTTGCCAGACTGATTTTCTATGGCACGATCATTCCCTGTGGAGCATACTTCGGTTTGCGAAGAATGCTTGCCGCAAGACCGGTTGAAGCCATGACTGCCACACGGACGGAATCTTGACATGCGAAAGAAGAAGATAATCCTGCTGGACGGATACAACGTGATCCGCCGAATCCCGCAATTGCAGCGGCAGGACGCCCGCTCTCTCGATGCTGGCCGTGAAATGCTCGGTCGCCTGTGCGTTGATTGGAAATCGAGGAAGCCGGAAATATCTGAGTTGATCATCGTTTTCGACGGAGATTCCGCGGTGGATGGTTTGCCGGGGTATCAAAAAGGAGCGGGCGTAAGGATTGTCTTTACGGAAACCGGCGAGAAGGCCGACAGCCGGATTCTTGCCATGGTCAGGCAGAGTGTTCCGGCAATCGAATGCACAGTGGTTTCCGATGATGGCGAGGTCGCCCGTGGCTCGAAGCTTCTCGGTGCAAAAACCATATCGGTTTCCATGTTCCAGGACATTCTGACAGCGCGCGCCAGGTTGGAAGGGCGGAAAGATCCGCGCGATGACAGGAAATCGGCTCTTTCCCCAACCGAGGAACGGGAAATCACCGATAGCCTGAGAAAGGAATGGGGAATAAAGGGAGCATGACGGATGTATCGCAACGAGAATCCGCCATGCCGCCGGTTTCCGCCAAACATTCGCTGGTGGGCGCAGTGCGGGAGTTCCTGGCCAGCGCAAAGCTGATACTTGTCGAGTCGGCAAAGGCCTTTCTTAAGAACGGCGGGTTGGATCGTTCGGCTGCACTTGCGTTCTACGGCTTTCTCTCCATGGTGCCGTTGCTCCTTCTTGAGGTGTTCGTTGTGGCACGTGTCATCCATTCATCGAGGAGCGCTCTTGCACTGCTGAAGACAATGACATCGGAGTTGTTGCCAGCGTCGAGCCAATTCATTTTGAACGAAGTCTATTCGCTCTCGGTTCACAAGTCCTGGGGAATTGTGACAATTGTCGCATTGATCTGGTCTGCCACTCCACTGGCAGGCGGGATACGTAATGCGTTCGGGGCCATTTTCAGACCGGAAAAGAACCTGCCCTTTTTCAAGGGTATTGTTCTTAACGTTTTCGCGGTAGTGGTCACGCTGACCGCACTGGGTGTCGTTGTGTTTCTCAGGCTCGGATATGTTTTGTGGATTCCATTACTACCGCCAGGCATCAGGGGCACATTCAAGTGCGCATACAGCGGAGTGCTGGTGCTGGGGCTGCCGTTGTTCCTGTATCTGTTCTACCGCATGCTTATTCCTGCACGGTTGAAAATCCGCCATCTGCTGTTCGGCAGCGTCGTGACGGCCATTCTCCTGTCCGTGGTAGGCCCGATGTTTACATTCGTTCTGAAATACAATCCCAACTACGGCGTGACATTCGGATCGTTGAAGGCGATTTTCCTGCTGTTCGTGTGGGTTTACTATTCGTTCGCCGCCATACTGCTTGGAACGGAGATCATGGCAAGCGTGGCCAGGCACGATGCGCTGGTCATTGGACGTTTGTTCACACAGCCTGAGATCAACCGCGGGTCCCGGCGTTTGCTGAACAGATTTGTGCGCGTTTTCGAGAATGGACAGCAGGTGTTTCACGAAGGGGATAAAGGGGAGGCGATGTTTCATGTGCTCCGGGGAAGCGTCGGTATGTTCAGTGCCGGGAAGTGTTTCCGCGTGATGAAAGCGGGGGAATATTTCGGCGAGATGGCCATGCTTCTTGACGCGGAACGCACAATGTCGGCGATCGCTCAGGAACCCGGCACCGAGCTGGTGGAGATTTCGCGCGAGAATCTGGAAACGGTGCTGAAAGAGAATCCAGGAATCGTGCTCTCCATTCTGCGGGAAATGGCAGCGCGATTGAAACATACAAACGAGTCCATCAATTCTCCACGCAGCGATCAACATTGAAATAACAGTCAACTGCCCGCTGGCGACCATCGCTCATTGCCATTCCTGTGTTCACTTCAATTGCTAATTCCTCTTTCAAGGGTTGCTACCCTCAGCGACGTCCAAAAGTGGATTTCCCGATAAATACCAATATACGAGGACCCTAATGGGTGACCCTAATGGGCGTAGTTAAACTTTTCTTTTCAGCATCGAACTACTTTCGGGCCGTAACGACATTCTTTGGAGTGCTTTTCGTTTCTCGCGTGCCGAGGGTCTCGCCGCAGACCACGCAACGATACGAGTGAATTTCTCCACCCGGAATCACGAGCAGCAGACGCTCCTTGACCGGACGCAACTGTCGGCATTTCGGACAATGCAACTCCGACGCCCGAAATTGTTCGAATTGTTTTTGCATGGTAGCGCCGCGAATCTTATTCGTATCGGCATGCGCATACAAATCAAATTACTGCCACCCACAGGAACTCGTCATTGAAATAATTTCTGTCCAAAGTGCCGAAAGTGCCTATATCGTCAAAACACGTATTCCACTCGCCCCGCCAACCCTCTCGAATCCGGTAGTTTTCAGGCATAAATTAGCTACCTTTCTGGACAAATCAGCCCCACATTCGCCACCTTTTACCTCGGATTCGAGAGCTGCAACGGCATCATGGCGCTAGACGTTTTTGAAAAATCAGGCTCAGACAGTCACCAGCGCATTGCGAATGCTATAGTATAGTACCGTACGATTGACGATAATAAGGGAGTGAAGTGTGTTCAGTATGCTAAAAGCGGTCACACTAATACAGGGATACGTTAAATACGTTTACTCGAGCAATGAGAACGATCGGCTCCATTTAACCAGTGGCTCCGGATATGCTGATACGTTTTTCAGTCCCACCAACGAGGTTATGGGCGCCAAAGTTGTATATGATCTTCGTTTTTATCCCAGCGGACGCATCCTGTCAGCTTCTCGTCGGAAATTACACGAAACACTCATGTTTCATCAAATAAATGGAAGTTTGAAATCTTTCGTTGTGCACGATTATCAGGATGGTAATTTCACGGGAGGATATTACGAGACATCGTGGGGTGATAAGGGAAGATTTCTCCGAGAAGGCCACTTCGGGAAAGTCCTTTCGAGGTGAACTGTTTCGATAGGACTCTTTGGGAGGGCGGTCGTTCCGACCGCTGCGAAAATGTGCGTGAAATGCATGTTCTCAAGCAGAACAACCGTTCTTGGGCGAGGATTTGGGCTCAATAGATGGCGTTGACAAGTCGGCGATGGAATGAGATATGTAACTTGAAACGGAGGCGCGCTATGATTAAGAAACAATTCACGCTTTATCTGGAGAATAGACTCGGAATCCTTGCCAGGCTCACCACCCGTCTTGCGAAAGCAAAGATTAATGTCGAGGGTATTTCGGTTGCGGAAAGTACGGATGTCGGACTGGTCCAGATGGTTGTCAGCAATGCCGAGGCGACAAAGAAGATTCTCGACAAGGAAAAAATCGCATTTACGACACAATCTGTCGCGGTCGTCCATCTCGAGAACAAACCCGGGGCACTCGCCATGATCTCTTCAAAACTCGCCAAGGCCGGGATAAACATCAACTATGTTTACGCGACGGGCTGTGATTGTAAAGACTGCGGTGGCTGTTATGCAATCATCAGTTCGCCAGACCTGAAGAAGGTCGAAAAGGTCTGGAATTCATAGGCGTTCGCATTGCGAGAAGGGTGCCTGATGAAATCAGTTCATGACGGCAACGTCGGATGGAAGGTCTGCGGACGTATCGTGGGTCAAGGCCACGCAAGAATGACGCTGCTGCTGGTGTGCGGATGCCTGTTGTTCTCCGGCTGCACAGCCATGCAGCGTTTCGCATATAACTCAAAAGTGTCGCTGTACCTGAGCACCAATCCTAATGTTCCCGAAAAGACCAGCGAGGCGCTGCATATCCGTGAATTGATCAAGGGCATGAACAAGGAGGAAGTGACTCTTTCATTGGGGGACCCGACCAAAAAGGAATGGGCAACTTTTGACGCCAAAGAAGAGACATGGGTCTATTGGCACACCGAATCCCCGCAGTACGGCGACAATGTTGTCACTCCAGAAAATCCGCTGAGGCTCGCTTTCACCAACACTCCAAAAGGTTTCATCCTTTACGCCTGGAAGGTGCAGGACAAGAGCGCCAAAAGCACGACCAATGCACTCCCCGACATCGCAGTCGCAAGTAATCAGTCTCCCGTGAAAAAGAATGCCGCGACGCCTGACGTGTTACTGCCGAAGATCTACTCAAAGAAGAACGATTCGTCCGGCGACGGCAGATGGCCTGTCCTGACTCTCGAGGGAATCAGCAAGCAAGGTGGAAAGGCGTGGGCATTGATCAATAATAACTTGATTTCTGTCGGCGAGAAGGTCGAAGGCGCGGTTGTCGTCTCAATTTTCGATGACGGAGTTGTGCTCAATTGCAACGGGGAAAGCCGTTTGCTGAAGCAGGAGGCCAAATGAGGACAGCAGTGTATTCAGGCATGTTGTTTCTGCTGGGTGCGTTGACATTCTCAGGATGTATGAGCGCCGGATCGAAGTGTCGCCTTACTGTCAGCAATAGCGGCGATAGGCCGGTCAAGGACGTTGTGGTGGAGTTTGGCGGTGCCGTTGGATATACGTCGCCTGTTGTTGAACCGCATTCAGATGCAAATTACAGGCCGCTGAAGGAAGGTATCGTAGTTTCGCCGCGGCTAACCTGGAAGGACACGAATGGCGTGGTCATAACTAGAGATGTTAAACTGGCTAAACCGCTGTCAGCAGATTTCGAGGGCAGGGTGCTGCTTGAGATCAATAATGCTTCCGAAGTTCATATGTTTGTCTTGCCTGACGATAAGTCGGGCGCGTCGTCCATTCCGTGGGGCTATTCCGACACTGCTAATGGCACAATGACAATTCCGGGATTGAATCAACAATGATCCGGCGGCAAACGCGATGGCAAAATCTTCCCTGGAAAATACGGCATGAAGAATAAAGCGCTGCTGTTGCTCTGCGTTGCGGCGGTGAGCTTCGCAATCTCAACGTCACTCTTCTGGCATTTCGAGCATACTGCAAACAGCGGTCTTGTGACTTTCCTGGATGTTGTTTATTGGTGGACCGTGACGTCGGCCACCGTGGGTTACGGCGACATAGTGCCTCATACCTGGCAGGGGAAGGTGGTTGTCATGTTTACCATCGTTACCGGCTTCTTCATTTTCGCCAACCTTGTTGCGATAATCGCCGAGTCGGTCCACGGCTATCTTGACCGGAAGAAAACGGGAAAAGCCCAGGTCAAAGCCAGAAACCACATCGTCATTTGCGAGTATACGGCCATTGCCGACGAACTGGTGCAGTCGTTGCCTTCATGTCCGGACTTTGCCGGCCTCGAGGTCGCGATCGTCTCGGATCTGGTACAACAGAATCCATATCCGCAGCATCATTTCGTCAACGGTGTGCCGATCAATCCGGCGGCGCTCAAACAGGCCAATATCGAGTATGCGGCTTATGTCTTCATCTTCGCGAATCTGCGTTTCGCGGATCCGGACGTCAAAACCATGCACATCGCTTTACGAGTCAGGAATCTCAATAAAAAGGCGGTTGTGTTTGTCGAAATGGTTGATCCGAGCCATAAACTGTTGGAACACACTGCAATGGATTTGATTCCCATGGACAGTCATGAGTTGATGGAAAACGTTTTGCAGCAGAAGAGAATCGATCCATCGCGATGGATGAGGAAAGGTACGAAGACCTCATAAGCATTACGGAGCAAAGCTCAAAACGCTTGAATAGCGCACGGTTTTGATAGTAGCGTATCGCACTTGGTTGTCTGGAGTGGCGGAAGTTCCGCCCCACGAAAAAGGAGATAGAAATATGAGCGATCTTAAACGCCGTTTACGATGTCTTGCCTCGTTGGTGACACTGCTGTTCCTGGGCGCGTTGCCAGCCTTCGCTGCGCCAGTCGCGGACGCAGATGTCGGTGCTACTGACAAGATGAATCTTGCGCAAATCATGCATACTGGCGGTGGAGTCATGTATGTGCTCGCATTCGCATCAATTCTCACTGTGACGTTCGTGGTGTATTTCCTTGTTGTCATGCGCGTTGGCTACGTCGCGCCAAAATCACTGCATCGCGACATAATGGAAAAGGTAAGGAGCGGTGCAAATCTCGATGAAGTGCAGAGGCTTTGCGAGGACAACCCGTGCCCACTTTCGATCATTGTAGTCGCTGCTTTGGACTATCTCAAGAGCACGGGAAGCGGCGTGAAGCCCGAAGCGCTCAAGGACATTATGGAAGGCGAGGGCGCACGCCAGGCGGACGAGATTCAGGGGCGTGCCCAGTATCTTCTGGACATAGCGGTTCTCTCGCCGATGCTGGGGTTGCTGGGAACGGTTGTCGGGATGCTTAACGCGTTCAACGCTGTGGCGCTGGAAAACTCGATCGCGAAACCCATTGCTCTTGCCGGGGGTGTTTCCCAGGCTCTTATGGCGACCTGTTTCGGGCTGATCGTCGGTATTCCAGCAATGGGCTTTTATGGATATTTCCGAAGGACGTCATCCAAAGTGGTGTCAAGTCTCGAAGTCGCATCGCTTCAAGTTTACAGCGCTTTATCCGCCAGGAGAAGCAAATGAGATTTCGGGGTAAATTCAAGCAGGACCTTCCGGGATTCCAAATCGCACCCATGGTGGATGTGATTTTCAATTTGCTGTGTTTCTTCCTTGTTGCGCAGATATTCTCGCGATGGGAGACCGAAATCAGCGTCAAGTTGCCGACAGCCCAGAAAGGCGAATTTCCCCAGAGACTGCCCGGCGAGGTGATAATCAATATCCGGCAGGACGGCACGTTCGTTGTCAACCGGCAGCAGATGGACGAGGCCGGCCTGAAGTCGATGCTCCAGCGCGTTGTCCAGCTGTTCCCGGCCCAGCCGATAATAATCAGAGCCGACAAGGCGACAGCCTATGAGCACGTCATAAAAGTCCTGGATCTGTGCAGGATGTCGGAGATATTCAATATCTCCTTTGCGACAAATCTTCCCGAGGGGACATGAAGCCAGGTTCGTTCGTTCTGACTCTTGCGTGCGCTTTCCTGGCGGCCGCATCGCTTTCAGCCGAACCAATGACTGAAGGGGACCGCCTGCAATTTGCCGACGGGCTTTACAGCCGGGGCATGCACGAGCTGGCTCTCAGCGAGTATGAATCGTTTCTCCGCGATTTTCCCGATACCCCGAAGGCTGATGCCGTTCATTTCAGAATGGCGGAATGCTATAGCGGACTTGGCAAGCTTGCCGAAGCAGAGAAGGAATTCCACGATGTTTACTCGGTTTACACGAATAGCGATGTCAGGCTCAAGGCAGGTTTCAGGCAGGCCGGCCTCATTATGGATGCCGGTCGCAACGACGAGGCGATAGGGTTGTTTCAGGCGATGCTCAACGAAAAGCCGCCGGACGAGATGGCCGCAGCCTGTCTCTACCGTACGGGGGAAATATACGATAAGACCGGCAAAAGCGAAGAAGCCACAAAAGCTTACGAGCAGATCAGGAGCGCATACTCAAACACGACGTTTTATTCATACGCATTGCTGCAGCTTGGCGAAGCTTACGGCAAGGACAAGGCTAAACAGGACCAGGCTCTGGAAATGTACACGCTGGCTGCGGTAAAGCCGGCGACCGACCGAATCGTGGCGGAAGCACTTTTCCAGACGGCTGAAATTCAATTCGGGCGGAAGGCATTCGACAAGAGCGCCGATGCTTACAGGAAACTGCTTACGCAGTATACCAACGATCAACGCTCGGTCGAGTCGCGCCTGCAAGGGGCCTGGGCCTGCCATAATGCCGGTCTCTATGTCGAGGCGCTGAACTTTTCGGACAATGCGCTAAAAGGCGATGTGGGCGACAAAAAGCCGGAATGGCTTTATCTCAAGGCCAATTGCGAACGGCAATTGATGAAGGACGAGGATGCCGTTCAGACGTATCAGCATCTATTGGAGCAATACGGAACCAGCAGCTTCGCAAACGTTGCCCGCTATGAGGAAGCGTTGACACTCTACAAGATGAACAAGTTCAAGGATGCGGCGGCTGAAGCCGGAAAAGTCAGCCAGACACCGGAGTTGAAAAAAGATGTCTGCTGGCTTCTCGCTGAATCGTACGCCGCTCTAAAAGAAGATGATCTGGCCATTCAGTATTACCGCATAATCACCGCCGAGTTTCCCAAAAGCGATGTGGCGTGCGATGCGGCATACCGGCTCGCACATCATCTGCAGGGCAGAAAGGAATACAAAGAGGCATCAAGGTGCTACAATATCGTCGCCGCGGACTTTCCAGACAACAAGCTTGCGCCGCGCGCATTGTATGCCTCCGGCGTTTGCAACTCGCTGGATGACAGACAGGAAGAAGCTGTGCGCGATTGGGCCGCGCTCATTCAGAAGTATCCTGCCGATCCGCTGGTGGAAGACTCTGTTTACCAGAAGGCAATGAGCGAAATGCGGCTGAAACGTTTCGGAGAAGCGACCGTGTCTCTCCGGGATTTGCTCAAACGACCTGCCGCATTGAAGTTCGCTGCGGATGCCCACTACTGGCTGGGTGTGATGCTGGATGACGATCACAAGCCGAAGGACGCCGAAAACGAATTGCGCATCGCCGTAAAGGATGGGGCAGACAAGGATTGGGAGAAGGACGCCGAATTCATGCTGGCGCTTGTGCTGCAGAAGAATGGCAAGCAGGATGAAGCGGTTGTGTTGTTCCAATCCTTGTTGTCGTCTACACAGCGCGAAAAGTTCTCGCCGCAACTGCTTGAATGGCTTTCCGAATTCGAGTTTGAGAAGAAACAGTTCAAGGAATCGGTTGACGCCGCCAATTTAATGGTTGAGCGCGCCAAAGATACCAACTGGCTCCAGGTCGGATGGTGCCTGATAGGTCGTGGCCAGCTCGCGCTGGGAGACAAAGCCGACGCTGAGCAGTCTTACAGAAATGCAATGGCGCTCGACGCCAGGACCCCTCTTGCACCGGAATCGGCGCTTCGGCTCGGCGAGCTTATAATGAACGGAACGAACTACGCTGATGCGGCGAAGTTCTTCAGCCAGGCGGCGATGCTTGCCTCGGACGAGAAGCTGCTTGGTGTGAGAGCGCGGGCATACGTCGGCCTGGCCAAAGCCGCCAGGGCAAGCCAGGATTTTGAAGCCGCATCGAGATACTTCATGAGCGTCGCAGTGCTGTTCGATGACCCGGAGATAGTGCCCGAATGCCTGTTCGAAGCCGCAGAAGCCTACAAGAAACTCGGACGCCATGAAGAGGCCGCAAAGACCCTCAAAGAACTGAAAGACCGCTATCCAGATAGCGGCTGGGCGAAGAAGGCACAGTAAAGTAATGGTGACGGTCCTAGATTGTATTTATCTATTGTAGGACCGCTTACTCCACGCGAAACGGGGAGTAAGCGGTGTGAGAAATTCCAGCTACTTCCTGCCAGTCATTTTCAGCACAAGGTCGTGTGCTTCGGCGTAATACTTGCCGAGGTTGTGCCAGTCGAAATGTTCGCAGGAGCTTTCCACGCGGTTACGAAGCGAGATCCTGTCGCGCACTTCCAGTTGAAGGAAATTGAACGTCATATCCGTAAGCTGGTTTGCGGATTCGTCAAAAGACTTATACCGGCGTTCGAGGACCATTATTCCGCGCTCTTTGTGGTCAGGCATGTGCCGGTTCACGTAAGAGCCGAATCCCGAAAGATCGCTTGAGATCGATGGAATGCCAAGGGCCACGCATTCGAGCGGGGCGTATCCCCAAGGCTCGTAATAACTTGGGAAAATCCCCAGGTGACAGCCGCGGACAAAATGGTCGTAGTCCATGCCGAACAGCGGATCGGCGGACGAGATGAAGTCGGGATGATACACAACTTTGACCGGATCGTCCCGCAAGTTTATCAGCTTGCATGTTCGTAGTTGGTTCATCACGGCATCGTGCTGATCATCCCAGAGATCATGCGTAACGATCGGAGGCAGGCGCTGGGTGCGCCAGGCGTGCATCGTGCGCCTCAGCCTCAGGCGCCAGTAGTCGTCCACCAGGTCATCGAGTTTCGGCCATACGCCGGTTGCCAGCGACGAGAACAGCCTGTCGCCCACCTGATTCTTCACGGCTTCGCAATTTTTTCGCATTTCTTCCATCACTGCCCGGCTTCGCAGGACTTCGGCGTTGATGGAACGGTATGGCTGCCGACTTACAATAAACAGGATCACATTGCGTTTCATGTTGGCCTGTTTCATCCGGTAGTTAAGCCTGGCCATGGCCTCGATCGTCAGGTCGAATCCCTTGTTCTTGTATTCGTAGCGGCCGGACGTGACGAAGTACATGGTCTGATCGAGATCGAAATTATAGCTGGGGAAGAAGTGTCCCATCACAAATTCGTTGATCTTCTCCTTGTAGATACGGTGCAGGTTCTGGAATTCGTGCAGCGCAACAAAGCGTTGGATGTTCAAACCGTTGGGCAATATGACTTCTGGCTTCCTGCCCAGCAAATGCTCGCATTCCATCGCGGTCACGTCGCTTACCGTGGTGAGGACGTGCGCGCCATGCGCGGCGGCGCGTTCCAGCCGCACCTGGGCGTCAATGTTATATCGCTTCGCTTCGGCCTGCCAGTTGACATGGGGAAGATGGTCATAAAACCATGGATCGTTCATGGCTAGATATCGTCCCAGCGTCGTGGCATGCGTTGTGAAGATCATCGAGATGGGCACTTTCGACCGCCTCATCTCAGGGATGGCGGTTCCGCCCATCCATTCGTGAAAGTGTCCGATAATCGGACGCTGTTCGGACTGTTGCTTGCTCAGAATCTTGAAAAAATGCTCGGTAAGCCACCCAAAAGCAAGGACTTGGTTCATCAGGTCATCGCATCCGTTGAACCCAATGCCGTGATGCTCCCATAAAAGATATTTGATCTCGCTTAACCGGCTCATCACGCTTTGGGGGTTGAGCAAAATTGCGCGCGGTTTGCCGGTGATAAGCCAGTAACCATAATGCGCATCGAAACCGGCGTCCTGCATTGCCCTCGCGACGCGGCCGAAAACGCCCGTCGGTGTGACCTCCTCGAATTCGACAGAACTGGTCTGGGGGTTGTAAGGGCCTACAACGCAATATCTGCGGCCCCAGGTTTCCGACATTACAGGCGCCTTGGACCGTATGACGGTGTAGATTCCGCCTACTTGCTGGCAGACCTCCCACGACACTTCGCACAACAACGGTTCACTGCCATGTGCGCCCTTTTCCTCATCTTCCACGTCCGATCCGGTATCACCGTTCACGAAATCCGATGTTTTCATCTGGAACTAACTCCTGAATAAGCATCATCACGGCACATCCATCACACGGCTCTTGAATCTAACTTTTGCACTTAACCGATTCCATGTCCACTTCAAAAAATACGCCAAACGAATTCTTTGACTTTTCATGCGATGCGCGTAGTCTGTATTGACGTTTCTACGATGTAGCATAGAAGCAAATCGGAGATCCTGGCCATGAACATACAGAAACTGTTTGCCGAGAGAATCGGCGGCGAATCGTTCGGCAAATCGTCGCAGATATACAAATTTGAAAAGATCAAGCGGGCGAAATCCGAGGCAAGATCGAAGCGTCCCGCTGTCGAGCTTCTCGATTTCGGAGTGGGTGAACCAGATCAGATCGCGCCGGCACCGATCCGCACTGCGATGAAGAAGGAGCTGGACGATCCCAGGAATCGCGGATACGCCGACAACGGCATCAAGGAATTCAAACACGCCGCCGCCGATTATATGAAGAAGTTCTTCAACGTCGGCAACCTTGATCCGGAGAAGGAAATCAATCATAGCATAGGCTCCAAACCGGCGCTTGCCATGCTGCCGCTTTGCTTCATCAATCCGGGCGATGTCACCATTGTCACAGTGCCCGGCTATCCCGTGATTGCCACCCACACAAAATATCTGGGCGGCGAAGTCGTGAAAGTTCCGCTGCTCAGGGAAAACGGGTTCCATCCCGATCTTTCACGGATAGACGCGGCAACGGCGAAGCGCGCCAAGTTGTTGTATGTGAATTATCCCAATAACCCGACAGGGGTCGCGCCATCAGAGGAGGTTTTCGACAGTTTGATAGCGTTCGCCGGCAAGCACAATATCCTTATCGTGCAGGATGCTGCATATGCCACACTGGTTTATGGCCGCTCGGGCCTCTCAATACTCAGCAGGCCGGGTGGAAAAGAAACATCCATCGAACTCCATTCCATGAGCAAGAGCTACAATATGACGGGCTGGCGGCTCGGTTTTGTGGCAGGCTCGAAGGAAGTCGTCCAAGCCTACGCCGAAGTGAAAGATAACATTGATTCAGGCCAGTTCAAGGCCATCCAGCTCGCGGCCTGCGCCGGGATTGCCGACAAGCAGCTGTCTGATGGCATCAAGGAGCATTATGAAAGCCGTCTAGAGAAACTCGTTGCCGCGCTTCGCAAGGCGGGATTCGACGCCACAATGCCAGGCGGAACATTTTATTTGTACGTTGCGGCGCCCACAGGTGCTGGAACAGTGTCGTTCGCCAACGCGGAAGACGCGTCACAGTATCTCATAAAGAACCATCTGATTTCCACTGTGCCGTGGGATGACGCTGGAGCATATCTTCGGTTTGCGGCAACTTTCGAGTCGAAGAACGATGCGGACGACGATCGCGTCATCGCCGAACTTGGCAAGCGTCTTGAATCCGCGAACCTGCGATGGGATCGCAGACAGAGCGCCTGAACGAAATTGGAGTATTCCTGAGTCCATGAGAATTCTAATCGTAGAAGACGAACAAACCGTAATTGAATCGCTCATCCGAACGTTGCAGGATGAAGGTTGGAACGATATATCCTTTGCCAAAGAGGCCAGCATAGGGTTACAGAAAGCGCTTCAAGCGGATCTCCTCATCACCGACCTGCGCCTTCCCGATTTCGACGGTATTACTCTCCTCAAAGAAGTCCGCAAGGCCAATCCCGGCATGGAAGTCATCGTCATGACTGGATACGCGACAGTACCATCCGCAGTGGAAGCGATGAGGAATGGCGCACGGGCGTATCTTATGAAACCGTTTCATCCGCAAGAACTCATCGCTCACGTTCGCGAAGTTCAGGAGAAAATGAAACTGAAGGAACTCGCAGCGGGCAGCGGTCGGGGCAATCTCATAGGATCGAGCGCCGCCATGCGGAGGGTTTACGCGGAGATCGATATTTGCGCGGCATCGAATTCACCCGTTCTGATAACCGGAGAAACCGGCACCGGAAAGGATCTTGCTGCCAACGCAATTCACCAGGCATCCAAGCGAAGAGACGGGCCGTTCGTCACCGTCAATCTTGGCGCTCTGCCCCGAGAGCTTATTGAAGGCGAATTATTCGGGCATGAAAAAGGAGCGTTTACCGGCGCAAACTGCAGAAAGCAGGGGCGCTTTCTTCTTGCTGACGGAGGCACGCTGTTTCTCGATGAAATAGATTCGCTGCCGGTCGATCTTCAACCCAAGCTTCTCAGGGTCATCGAGAAGTGCGAAGTCTGGACGCTCGGCTCGGAGAAGCATCAGAAAGTGAATGTCCGAATCGTGGCCGCGACAAACGCGAACATCGAAGAACGGGTCGCAAGCGGCGCATTCCGCGAGGACCTTTATTACAGACTGAATGTATTGAGGATGCAAATGCCGCCGCTTCGCGGACATATTGAAGATATTCCCCAAATCGCTCGCGCTCTTTTGGACCGGATGGCCGTTAATTTCCCCGGGAGACCTATCGAGATCACGGCGTCAGCACTTTCGTACCTCGTCAGCCAGCCGTGGAAGGGAAATGTCCGTGAGCTTTCGAATGCGCTTGAACGCGGGCTGACCAAGGCCGGCGCCCTTCTTCAAGCGGGACAGGAAGGCACGCCCATTCAAATAGACGGCGCTTCTTTCAGTGCGACGTTTTCCGGTGTCACCGAGTCTTTTCAGGATCTTCCATTCAAGAAAGCGAGATCCAAAGCTGCAGACATGTGGGCGCGAAATACCATACGGTCGGTTCTTACAATCTGCGACGGAAACGTGTCGGAATCCGCCAGAAGACTCAAGATGAGCAGGACCGCGCTCATCCGTCTCATCCACAAATACGCGCTCAAGTAGAGTGGTCAGGGCTTCAGTGTTCGATGTTCAGTCGAACAACTTGCGCTCCACGCCGTAATACCGCTCTAGCCCCGATTTCGCACACCGCTTCTCCCCGCTTCGCGTGGAGTAAGCGGTCCTACAACAGAGAAACGCAATGTAGGACCGTTCACCCCGAACGCAGTGAGGGAGAACGGTGCTGTCATCACTCGCACCGCAACTCATTTCGCAACAAGTGGATTACACATGCCGTTTCAGAATGTTGTGAGAAATGCAGGCTAAGGACGGTATAACAGCCCATCAATTCAGAGGCTCGATATCCAGGATCGCGAATGTGCCGGGCTTGATGGCTGGCCTCGGTCGTGGATTTTCGGCGGTCGGCTCCGGGGCCGGGCCAAATTCCGCCGTCGGCAGAAATACATGATGTGTTCCGCCGTCAACTGCCATCGTGCGCGCGCCCTTCTGTGTAGGCACGTTTTCCAACACGGTGTATTTGCCGTTGGCATCCGCTTGGACAACGGTCATCGTGCCGTCGCCGTTGGAGCTGTATGCCCGCTTCTTGATTGGATCGAATCCAGCTCCATCAACCCGTTCTCCGATCGGAACCGTGGTTACGACCTTACCGTTTTGTGTATCCACGACAACCATCAGCTTGTTATGGCAGACGCTGAACAGGCGATGGCCGGCTGCGTCAATAGCAAGGCCGCTGGGCTCTTCACCAGGTGCGATTGACCATTTCTCTTCCACCTTCAGCGTCTTGGTGTTGATGAGGCAGATCATGCTTTTGTCCTCGATATTGACGTAAAGATTGCCTTTGCCGTCAACCGCCGGAAATTCGGGCTTGCCGTCCAGCGCGATCGTGCCGACCACATTGTTGGACTTTGCGTCAATGACTGTGGCGTTGGAGCTCTTCCCGTTTAACGTAAACACCTGCTGCGAAAGGGGGTCGTAGATAATCGCATCCGGATTTTTGCCAGTCACCGGAATCTTTGTCAGGACGGCAAGCGTCTTGAGATCGAAAACCGTGATCGTATCTTCCTTGCCGTTGCTGGTGAAACCTTTGCTAAGGTCAGCCGCAATGGCGATGCCGTGCACGCCTTTGGTGTCGGGAATTGTGCCTAGAATTTCCCCGGTCTTTTCGTCAACCACCTGCACAATCGAATCGTGCGATACGAACAGCCGCCCGGTTGCCTCCTCCGCAGTGATGTAATCCCAGCCGCCTTCGCCAGCGATCTGGAACTTATGGGCGATCTTGTATTGCGAGTTGGTCGTCTGGGCATTCAGCAAAATACTGGAACCAAGCAAAACCATGACGGCGATCGTTAACGTTGTTCGTTGCATCGTGATACCTCCATTTTATGGATCAGTGAGACGCGAACAGGCTGCCAGAGCGCATACGGGAAAGCAAGCGCGGCGTTGGCCGACCAAGAAGAAACGATGAAAGGAACTACCCTGAAAGGGGCGCATTCCGACTTATCCATTCGGTGGACATCGAATCCTGATAATAGATATGCTGCGCGTACCGGTTTTGTCGCGTTTGTAGCCGCGCTCCGTGAGCGCGGTGCGAAAGGGCCAGCGAGAAATGCGAGAAAAGCCGGCTTCACGGAGGCCAGCTACAGGAACGGGGTTTTGCGAGTGTCGGAAACCGTCAACTTACGCTTTCAGGTTCCGCAGAATCTCGAAGTTACTCCCGAACGTTTGACGCGAGTGCTTATGCAAAGGGAAACCGCTGATTCAGAACGATTGGCCGAGCTGGATGTCGTCTTTGGTGCCGGCGATGCCGTCGGGGCCGACGCTGGTGAGCTTGACATTTTGTGGATCAACAAAATACGGTTTGCCGGAATAGAAATCCGGGATATCAATCGGCTCGCCCAATCGCTTGTGCAATTCGATCTCCAGCAGGTCGCTCAATACCTTGGTTCGCGATGCCGAATCGGCTGCTCGTGAGAATGAACAAAGGTAGTTACGCAAGAGGTACCACCCAGCAAGATTGTTCAGTCTCGGGCGCGAAAAGTGTTCTTCGGCGAATGCCTGTGTGTCGGGTATCTTCATCGGACATTGAGAAGCTCCTGTAATAACTGGCTCAAGGCAGAACCTGAGCATGTGAATCGTAGTGTTGCGCTTGAAGGAGAGACTGACGATAATTTGCTGAATGGTTTCTGAGCATGAAACTTGGATTATCTGGGCGAGGAGTAAAAAGTTCCACGTATTCCCTGGCGGGAACTGTCTCGCAAATATTCTTCGAGTCTAGGTATAAGCGCAATCTGGCGCCCCAACTCGGAATTGTAATTATCTGGCATTCCATGGATCATCCACTGCCTGAATGCAAGGCAAACGATCCACGCGCTAATCAGGAATCCATAGACCAGAGATAGCGCGCTGAGCAGCCACCCGACGACGATGAGCCAGAAGTTTCGATTGAACAGATTCATGCGCTGCTCCCTTCGCAGTGCAATATGCCGAAATGCGATCTCACCGACAAGACAAACTAAGCCGCATCTGTTACACATCCGTCTCTCGTCGGCGACATAATGTGGGTGAGTTTTCTGATCTTCAACGGTTTATTTCATCAGGGAAGGCAGTTTTATATTAAACCTAACACTAAGCACATAAATTAGTTACACATAATGGTCATTACATGACGGTCTTGATGATGCGGCAGTTGGCACGAGTAGTGCATTGCCATGTTCACAACCTGAAATGAACTACGGCAGACATATGCGAAGTCTCAGAAACAATCTGGATGGGCATTATCTCAGTTTCAGGCTCGCGGATCTAACGTTTGGCATAAACACGGACGATATTCACGAGATCATCGGTCTTGGGGATGCCAAATGGATATCACGCGATGCGGCCAACGGTCGGGATGTATTCGCTTTTCGCGGTACCCGGCTTCCCGTGGTTCATCTTGGCGTCACATTTGGACTGCGTTCATATGACTTCTGGGGGAACTCATCTGTTATCATCGTTCGCCCGGATCGCATGCGAATGCAGTCGTTGATCGGTATTTTCGCGGACGAGGTTCTGCGCGTGGTGGACATTCAAGCCAGTCAGATTGGACCTGTGCCGACAGTCTATGAATTGCAAATCGGCGAGTTTCTTTGTGGGGTTGCCAAGGCGGATGGAAAGACGATCGCGCTGCTTGATCCCCGCAAGGTGGGCGATCACTTCCTCGATGCAACCAGAGTTCATCGTTTCCAAGGCGATGGTCGGTTCAATGGAGAACGAGAATGTTCAACATCGGTGATATGTCTATCAGTCGAAAATTGACTTTTGTAGTGATGACGGCATGTTGCGTTGCGTTCCTGCTGTCCAGTATTGCCGCAGGCATATTCGAAATGCGCTCTGACATGGAGGATTTGTCCGCGCACATGCGGAGATATGCCGGAACGATCGGTTTCATCGTGCTTGCCGTCGGTACACTTGCTTATGTGGTGAACGCAAGGCTCCAGCGTTTTCTCATCGACCCGATTGTTTCGCTTGTGCAGGCGGTGAATGCCGCCGCTACGAGACGCGATTCTACGATACGGGCTGAAGAGCGTGGTAACGCTGAATTGGGCGCATTGGTGGTACGTTTTAATGAGATGTTGAAGGAAATCCAGGACAAGGATATCGCATTGCAGCAAATGCGCAACGAATTCGAGGAGCGCGTTCTCCAGCGCACCGGCGAATTGGAGCGGGAAATAACGGAGCGCAATAGGCTTGAGGCGGAACAGCAGAAGCTGCTGCAGAAACTTGAATTAGCCAACCAGGAACTCAGCGATTTTGCCCACGTAGTGTCACACGATCTCAAAGCCCCGGTTCGGGCCATCGGTTCTCTGGCAAACTGGCTGACCACCGATTATGGCGACAAGCTGGACAGTGCCGGCAAGGAAAAACTGGATCTGCTTGTAGGCAGAACGAACAGGATGCACGAATTGATAAACGGCATTCTTCAATATTCGATGATAGGACATGTAAAGGAACAACCGGCAGCCACAAATCTCAATGAATTGATAAAGGATATCGTGGACAGCATTGCTCCTCCGGAGAACATCCAGGTGATGATCCAGAAAGATCTGCCCACAGTCCAATACAACCGCATCCGGCTGACGCAGATTTTTCAGAATCTCATTGGAAACGCGGTGAGGTACATGGACAAACCGAAGGGGATCGTGAAGGTCATCTGCGCGGATGAAGGTTCCTACTGGCAGTTCACAATCAGGGACAACGGCTCCGGTATACACTGGAAATATTTCGACAAGATATTCCAACTTTTCCAGACACTGGCCCCGCGAGACAAATCAGAAAGCACCGGCGTGGGTCTCTCGCTCGTGAAAAAAATTGTCACGACATGGAACGGAAAGATATGGGTGGAATCGGTGGTCGGCACCGGAAGCTCGTTTATTTTCACACTGCCCAAGACTTGAGAAGCTGGAAGGCAACGATAATGAACCAACATCATATGGAAAGCGCTGGAAGATAAATCGATGAAATCGACAAAACCGATCCTGCTTGTGGAAGACGATGATGTGGATGTCATGACAGTGGAGCGGGCTCTGAAAGATGTGCGAGTCACAAACCCGCTTCATGTTGCAACGGATGGGGAAGAGGCATTGGAATATCTGAAAACGCACGACACGCCTTGTCTTATCCTGCTGGATCTGAATATGCCGCGGATGAACGGCATAGAATTTCTGCAAAAGGTGAAATCGGATAACGCACTGAAAAGAATCCCTGTGGTTGTGCTTACCACGTCCGAAGCAGAGCAGGACAAGCTGGAGAGTTTCGACCTGTCCGTGGCGGGCTATATAGTCAAACCCGTGGACTATAAACGATTTGTCGAAATAGTCAGGACTATCGACGTGTATTGGACACTCAGCGAGTTGCCTGATTGATGTGGGGAACCGGTCGTCAAATAGCAGGCTGGCGGGTATTCAAATGAACCAAAGAACAGCCATTCTTCTTGTTGAGGACGATAAAATAGACCAAATGGCTTTCGATCGTTTTGTGCAGGAACACGGCATTCCGTACAACCACAGGAAGGTTGCCAGTATTGCCGAGCTAAGGACGCAGCTGAAGTCCTGCAAATTTGATGTTGTGATATCCGATTACGAACTGCCAGATGGCACCGCGCTCGACGCTATTTCAGAATGCAAAGCAGTAGGAGTTCCTGTGATCGTTGTCACGGGTGCAGGCAATGAGAAGATTGCCGTGGAAGCCATGAAGGCTGGCGCCTATGATTATCTCATAAAGGATCACGATCGCAACTATCTCCATGTCATGCCGGTCACGGTCAAGAACGCCATTGGGCGGCATCGCATGGAGCAGGAAAGGGAAAGGCTCATCAAGGAACTCCAATGCGCCATGGCGGACATCAAGACTTTGCGCGGATTACTGCCCATATGCGCCCGATGCAAGAAAATAAGGGATGACAAAGGTTATTGGAACCACATGGAGCATTATATTCAGGAGCACACCGACGCGCAGTTCACTCACGGATATTGCCCCGATTGTGCCAGTGAACTGTTCAAATCGCTGGAAACCGGGGCCTAGCCTGAACGAACCAGTCCACTTTTGAAGCCGCGACGCCCTCGTCTTGGTGGTCACTTGTCTTGACAACCTTGTCCGCAAACTGGTTTCTTTGTTGTCTTTCGTCAAGGACGATTGCTATAATCATAACCAAATATTCTGTGTAACTCAGGAATGATAAAATGTCTGAACCTGTCAGCACTTCCGCAATTGCAAGCAAGGGCCCGACTTTCGAAGAACTTGCCCGCGCGTTGGGGCAGGTGTTCAACAATGGCTTTCTGTATGGCGCGGACCATGGCGTCACGAAAAAGGCAATGGAAGACTGTTACAATATCCTGATCCGCCTTTTCGATTATCAGAGCGAACTTTTGTTCAACGTCACTGAAGAGGGGCTTCTGGTGAATGGAGCGGTGGTTGAGCAGAAGAACCCGCTGGTGCGCACATTCATCAGTCACCTTGCCAAACTCGAAATCAAGAGTTTCGGTCTCGAAAAGGGAATGCCAAGGGACAAATTCGATAAATTGATCGAGATCATGAATACGAAACCGGATATTCTTAAACAATCCGGCGGATTCACCAGCGTCGTGGCTGGTCATGGGTTACAGGGCGTGCGTGTGAGCAAAGTTTCATACGTGCAAATTGCGGAAGACGAGTTGGTGGTAAGCAAGAAGGATTTGGCTGCAGCTGCGGCCGCAGCTGGCGCCGGTTCCGAAAACCGATCAGGAACTATTGACGGGGTGTTCGCTTTTCTTAAGGGTGAAAAAGCCGAGGAAGATGCCACCGCTGGCGAAAGCGTGCGCGAACTGGCGTCTCATCCGAAGGAACTAGCCGATGCCGTCTTGCAGTCAGCAAGGGCCCGAAAGGACGCGGCAGGCACGGGGATTACGCAAGGAGGCGGTGAATCTGTTTCTGATTTCGTAGTGGAGAATATAAAGAAGGTTTACAACAGCTTGATGAAAGATCCTGCGGCCAAGACCCAGAAAGGGAAGAAGGAAATCGAGAAGGAGCTGGAGCTTCTCGAAGAGAGGATTCTCACCAAGCTGCACGAAGCAACCGGAGAGGCTGATGAAAGTGGCGCGAGTAAAGTTACCGAAGCGGTCGAAGGAATGCTCGACGAATTGAGAATTGAGGCGCTTGCTGCCGAATACATGAAGAAACGCAAGGCCATAGAGGTAAGCGAAAAGAGGATACTGCGTTTCATAAAGGTGAAAGGACTGGACAAGATCGAAGAAACAGAGCTGCAGGACAAACTTGTCGCGGGCGGTCTTTCCAGTGAAGAATGGACAAGTCTTCTTTCAAAAACCGGAGTTGGCACCACGGAAGATGCAAGCACGATCGTAGGACAGAATATTGACAGCATGGTAATGCTTGGCCACCTGTCGAATCTGTTGACTGAAATGGAAAGCGCGGTTAAACAGGGCGTGGGAACGGCTGCCGCCAGAGACGAGAAGCATGACAATAAAAACATTTCCGGAGTGCTAAAGGAAGTCAGCAGCGAGCTTGGCACTATTGTCGCCACAACGGAACAGAAGATAGATAATCTGGTCAAGGATTTAAGGGCGGACGCGGAAGCGGAAGCTTCCGGCGGGGCTGATGGCGGGAACAAGGCGCGGATGCCGCGCAGAAAGCTCATGGAAGTTCTTGCGGAGATAGGCCAGGAATTGTGCCAGCCGCTCGCGGTGATCAACTGCACGCTTGGATTGGTGGTTTCCGAGAGCATAGGCGAAGTGACGGCCGATCAGCGGGAAATGTTGAACCTGGCGATAAGCAGCGAAGAAAAACTCAAATTACTGGCGGACAGATTGATGGAACTCTCAGGCGTTCCGACGACCTTGTCGCCCGATGCCAAGATCCAGTCTTCTTTGTATGCCCAGTGACAATACCGGGCAGGAGTTGCGATGCGAACAGGTGAAGAACTTTGCGGAAAAGATTTTCTGGAGGATGGTCATCCCATGTCGTGCAGCAGATTAGTAAGGCGCATAGGAGCGATAAATGTCCAATAACGACGATTTCGCAAGGACCATGCGCATTGATATTCACCCTGATGTCCAGAGTGAGTCCATGGCGCGGGAACGACTTGAGCGTGGAGCTGTGCAGCAGCCGGCTGACGCCCCTGTTACTACGACAAAACTCGGCAAGCGTGTTCGTTCCCCCGAATATAAGAATCTGCTGCAGAGCGTCTACGATGCCGTGGTGATTGCCAATGCCAAAGGCAGAATAATTGACTACAACACACGGGCCCTTGATTTTTTCAGGATCGACGACAATAAATTGCTGGGATTAAAGGTCATCGATCTGATCTCTGGCGCCGATGGAACGCTGTTGTCGGCAATCCTGAAGAACCTAGAAGATCACAGATATACGCTTATCGAGGGGCATTGTGTCAGAAGTGACAAGACGGCGTTTCCCGCCGAAATAGCTGTGAACAAGATTGAACTGCCGGAGGGCAAACAACTCAGTTTTTTCATTCGGGATGTCACGGTGCGAAAGCGCGCGCAGGCGGCTCTGGAAGAGGCCGTTGCGCGGCTGGAAGAGCATGACAGGGCACGTTCGCTTTTCGTCACTAATGTCTCCCATGAACTGAAGACACCCCTCACTTCGATGATCTACGCCATAGCCAACATGTTAAGAGGCGCTGCCGGGCCTCTGCCCGAACGGGTGCAGCGTTATCTCGAGATACTGGACGGCGACTGCAAGAGGTTGTCGCGCACCGTCAACGATATCCTTGACCTCAGAAAAATAGACAACAAGACGCTGTCGCTAGCCAAGACAAGAACGCCGCTTTCCAGGTTCATCCGTCGCAGCGTCGCAGCGTTAGACGTTCATGTGGAGCAGAAGAAAGTGACGCTCGATCTTTCCGCGGCAAAAGGAAAATGGTTTGTGGATTGCGATCAGCAGAAAATGGAAAGAGTGATCCTGAACATCGCGGGAAATGCCGTCAAGTTCACACCAGAAGGTGGCACTGTGGAAATCAGTATGCGGGACGATCCAAAACGCCCAGGCAACGTGGCCTTCAGTGTTCAGGACAACGGCATAGGTATCCCATCCGACGTCATAGAGAGGGTGACCGAGCGTTATTTTACCGTTGGCGACCAGCCGAATGGCTCGGGCCTTGGCCTCGCCATATCCAAGGAAATAATCGAGATACATGGCGGCAGCATCGAATTGCAAAGTCCGCCGCCGGGGCGCGACAAGGGGACGATGGTGACGGTAAGTTTGCCTGTCGCCGAACCTCCAACGCTGCTAATCGTTGACGACGAACCGACGATTCGACACCTATTATCGTATCAGATGAAAGAGCATGGCTACCGGACGATCACCGCCGGGGACGGCATTGAGGCGTTGGACAGGATCGAAAAGGACAAGCCGAGCGTCGTTATTCTAGATCTTGTTCTGCCGAGGATGGAAGGGACAGAAGTCATACTCAAAATGAAGAGCGACAAGAACATGGTTCGGATCCCGATAATCGTTATTACGGGCGCATACGTTGGCAGGGGCAAGGCTGAAATATTGAACAGCTTCTCCATACCGGCACTTTTGAAACCATGGCAGGAAGGGGAACTGCTCGACCGTGTAGAAAGCGCTTTTATGGGGGCGGCGGCGTTTGTAGGATAACTAATGACAGCGTGTTTGTCTTGTGAGGCGTACCGGGTTTGATATATTCCCCACAAAATACTGGAAAACTGGTAAGTGACGACGTAAAGGAGAAGCAGCAATGCAGGAAAGTTCAAAAAAGCAGATATTACTGATAGACGATGACGCCAGTTTGCTCCTGACGCTCAGCGACTTTCTGAAATTTGAGGGCTACGATATAGTCACGGCCGACAGCGGCGAGAATGGCCTCAAAAAACTGATGAAGATAACCCCGGATCTGATCATCCTGGATATGAGCATGCCCGGCATGGGGGGGGTTGGGTTCTTAAAGGAAATATCGTCCCCGGATGGAAAACCGAAATATCCGGTTCTTGTGCTTACCGCTCGCGCAAATATGGCCGAATTCTTCGCCAATATTGAAGTGGACGGTTTCATAGCCAAACCGTGCGATCCCGATGACCTGCTGATGGAAGTCGCCCGAATCGTGTTTCTGAGAAGCGGGGGCGACGCGAAAGCGCATGAGCAAAAGTCCGACAAAAAAAAGACGGTCCTGATCGGCGAAGACGACGCGGTAACGAACAAAGAACTGGTCGAAGCATTTGCCGCCGCCGGATACGAGACGGACAGTGTATTCAGCGGTCCTGACGCGGTTGAACGGGCAATTGTCGTGCAGCCGGATATTCTGGTGCTCAAGACTGTGCTGGCCTGCATGAATGGCGATGCCGTGGCCAAGATGCTCAAGGAAATGCCGAAAACGCGGGTGATACCCATTGTGCTTTACGACGACAGCGGCTCCGCGCTTCCGGAGACCAGTTACACTGAATCGGGAACAGGGATAAAGAAATTAATCCTGGGCAAAAGTCCGAAATCCCTGTTGGAAGCTGTGAAGGAAATTGTCGGCTGAATGTCGCGGGAACGGTCTGCTGGCCGATATTGTGGAGAATAGCCCATGCGTTGTCCCAAGTGCTCACACCTCGAAGACAAGGTGATTGACAGCAGAGGCGCCCGGAACAATGCATTAATCAGACGGCGGCGGATGTGTCTCCAGTGCGGTCATCGTTTTACCACGTACGAAGAGATCGTTAAAACCAAGCTGCGAATTATCAAACGCGACGGAAGGCATGAGGACCTTGATCGCGCAAAGCTTATCAGCGGGATTGAACGGGCCTGCGAGAAAAGACCAGTCAGCACAGCGGACATAGAAAACCTGGTTGATGGCATTCTCGACGAGCTCGACGGCGAATACGAACGGGAAGTGCCGAGCCAGATCGTCGGAAAGAAAGTCATGGATAGGCTGGAGAAGCTCGACGAAGTGGCATTCGTGCGGTTCGCATCCGTCTACCGCCGCTTCAAGGATACGAACCAGTTTCTGAACGCGATACAAGGACTCATAGGTAAACAATGATCTGGGATCCAACCATTATGCCCGGTGAGCAGAAATCGGTGATTGCCTCCTACATCATGGATGAATTGGGTGAAGTGTGCGGCAGGGATTTCGTTGCGAATTCGTCGAACATCGAGGAGCTTGCTCGCGCAATAGAGTCCTTTCTCAAGCAGGACGGCAACCCGTCCGCCGTTGACTCGAAGTACCTCGTCATGCTTGCTTCGCGGGCATTGTCCTCGATCGGCGAGAAACGGGCGGCTCAACGGCTGCTTTTGTTCGGGACCGGATTGATCAAGCCTGCAGAGTGGGAGATCACGAATGGCGAATCCATGTGGGTTCTTGATCTGAAGCAGATGACGGTGAAAAACGACGTGTTTCTTGAATTGATATTCCTCAACAGTTTGCATATCATATTGGAGTCCATAGCCGATATCTGGGACGAATCCGATGGGCATGGCGTTCTAGGGCTGCGCAATGTGTGTTGCGTGGCTTCGTCTCTTTTGGGCTCGCCTGGCAAGGCAAAGAAGATGTCCTCCTTTGCCGGGGAGATCAAACGCCTCTGCGACAGGAAGCTTGAGCAGATTGGCGACGAGAGAGGTTGGAGCGAATTTCCGCATGTGATGAATCTGGACATGTAGACGAAATCGAAAGGTGCAGGCGGTGCAGACTCGCAGAGAATTCATAAAGATTGGCTTGTTCGCAATCCCCGGGCTTATTATGGCCTCGCGGAGCGTGGGCGCCATAACGGAATTCTCCATGCCTTCCGTAGACCTTGACTTCATCCAGTCAAAAATGAAATTGATGAGGCGGTGGGAATGGGCGAGGACACCTCTCAAATCGCAGCTTCTTAAAGACGCCGTAAGCTACGACCGGTTGACGGTGCACCATTCGGGAAGCGTTGTTGACGACTTGTCTGAGCAATCTGTCATGGAACATCTCGAAGGGATCGTTGCCGGACATATCGAACGCGGATACGGCGATATAGGATATCATTTCATGATAGACCGCTCCGGATGCGTCTGGGAGGGGCGTTCGCTTACACATGAGGGAGCGCACGTCTTCGCCCAAAATGAGCGTAATGTCGGCGTCATGTTGCTCGGAAATTTCGACGAACAACATCCGTCGCATAAACAGACTGCATCAATGGACGAAATCGTGTCGTTGTTGTGCGAACGGTATCGGATCAAACGTCAGAGAGTTTATGGACATCGCGATCTTGCACCAAGCATCTGCCCTGGCAAGAATCTGTATCCGCATGTTTTAAAGCTGAGAGAGTAATCCGCATTCTTCATTCGAAGGGAAAGCATCATGATTGCCGAAGATAGAATCCACAAGCAACTGAACAACGTGTTGGAAGACACCGATTACCAAGGGCTTGGCAAAGTCGAGCACGGCAAGGTTCGCGATTCCTACAAACGAAAGGAGTCGCGCATTATCGTTGTGACCGACCGCATCTCCGCCTTCGATTGCGTCCTCGGAACGATTCCCTTCAAAGGGCAGGTTCTTAATCAGATCGCCGCATTCTGGTTCGAGAAGACACGCGATATTGTGCCGAATCACGTGATTGCCGTTCCTGATCCCAACGTGATGGTGGTAAAGGAGTGCGAACAGATTCCGCTGGAGTTCATCGTCCGTGGCTATATCACCGGCGTGACAAAGACCTCGGCATGGTACAATTACGAAAAGGGCGTCAGGAATTTCTGCGGCAACGCTTTGCCCGAGGGGTTGCGCAAGGACCAGAAATTCGCGAAACCGATCGTTACTCCCACCACCAAACTCGAAAAACACGATCGTCCCATCTCGCGCGACGAAGCGATCGCCGAAGGCCTGATAGACGCAAAATCGTTCGATAAAGTGGCGGACATATGCCTGAATCTTTTTGCGCGCGGAGTCGAACATGCGCGATCGCGGGGGCTGATACTCGTTGACACAAAGTACGAAATCGGCAGGCTGAACGGTGACTTCGTCCTGAGCGACGAAGTCCACACTCCAGATTCTTCGCGATATTGGTTCTCCGACACGTATGACCAACTGTTCGCCGACGGCAAGGAGCAGAGGAAGATTGACAAGGAATATGTCCGTGAATGGCTCGCGGCCCGCGGCTTCACCGGGGACGGCGTTCCCCCGAAATTGCCGGACGATGTCAGGATCGAAGCTGCCCGCCGTTATATTCAAGCCTACGAACTTGTCACAGGAAATGACTTTTCGATAACGGATGAACCCGTAAAGCCGCGCATTCAAAAAGCGCTGGCATCTTATCAGATGTGATTGAACGGAACGAATAAAGAAATGACGACAAAGCCAATTTTATGGAGCGTCTTTTCCATGGAATCAGGCCGGGAGTTGGAATCCCAATGCGGCGAGTTTTGCGATAATCTGCTTTGAAGCATGTGTGAGCTTCACGCGGGTGAACCGGAATTCGCGACGTTCTGGATAATTCTTGCGCAGCAAGTCGAAATGCGCGGCGCGAGCCTTGTCGTCTGCTAGACAACCTTCCCGGAGCCGCCTGTCGTCCGCCTCAATGTCGTAAATTCGACGAACAATTTCCCATAGCGCTTTTTCGTCCTTCGTATCGTTTATGTCCTTTTCGATCTCAGGAACGCTAGGTGCGGGCAGGAGTCTCTCCGGACTCCACGATGGCTCGACGCCGAGAAAGGAACAGGCCGCCCGATAGACCATCACGGTTCCCATGACTTTGCCTTCGAATGAGTGGCCCGCAATGTGTGGTGTGCCGATGTCTGCTCTTTCGAGGAGATCGCGCCGGTAGGCCGGCTCGCCTTCCCAGGTGTCTATCATGGCATGTGATACTATGCCGGAGTCGAGAGCTGCAAGAAGGTCATTCGTGACGACAAGCGCGCCCCGCGCGGCGTTAATGAAGATGCAGCCGCGCTTCACTTTCGCAAAGAAAGTCTTGTCGGCCATATGATATGTCTTGTCCGTACCTTCTTTTGTAAGTGGAACGTGCAGAGTGACGATGTCTGACTCCGCGAGAAGCCGGTCCAGCGAGACGAAGGATTCGCCGGCTGCGGATTGTTCTGATCTCTCTCGCGGCGGATCGTTGAGCAGCGCGCGCATCCCGAGCGCGGCGGCTTTACCTGCGACGAGTTTACCGACGTTGCCGACGCCGACAATACCGATCGTTTTCCCTTCGAGAGTGAAACAGTGGCGGTTCGCAATGCACAGGAGCGCAGCGGTGATATACTCTGCAACGCTGTTCGCATTACAGCCGGGCGCATAGCACCATTTTATGCCGGCGCTGTGGAACCAGGCGGTGTCCAGATGGTCGGTTCCAATGGTGGCAGTCCCGACAAACCTCACCGGGCTGCCTTCAAGCAGCGCGCGATCGGCTTTGGTTGTCGAGCGTATAGCGAGGATGGTAGCGTCGCGCACGTCTGAGGCTGTGATGGCGCGGCCATCCTTGAGAAAAACGTCGCCAAGCGTTGAGAACGCCTCGCGGGCATAGGGCATATTCGAGCAACAGACGATCTTCATTGTTGCGTGGATTACGGATCCAGGTTTACCAAGCCAAAACTGTTGAAATCAAGTTTACGATAGAAACAATGTCTTGGTTCATTTTGCTTGTTCTTTGTGTGACATATTCCGCCCCGGCGGGGCCGCACTTTATAGAGCAGTGAATTCTGTTCGCAGTTCACAAAGGCTTCGATCAGCTCGAATGTCTCGCCGGAAGTTTTGCCCTTTTCCCACAACTCATTGCGTGAAGTGCTCCAGAGAACGAGTGTGCGTGTCTCTACGGACAACCGAAAGGCCCGTTCGTTGGTGTATGCAAGAAGAATGACCTCATTAGTATCGGCATTCTGTACAGCCACTGGAACAATGCCAGGGCATTTTGCGACTTTCGCGATCTTGCCGAAATCCAATTTCAACTCATTGCCTTCTTCAAGTGTGTTCAAGGTTTGTCTCCTGCCCGGTCGGACGCTGGTTGTTTGTCGTCCATTATCACGGCTGATTGCTCAAGGCACTAGATGATGCGTATTCGGCCAATTCGATTCTTGTCACCATTGGCACCTCCTTTTCAAATAAGCCCGACTTATATCCGGAAATGATTTTGAAAGCAAGCAGAGGGGTGGACTAAGAATCGGCGACACCCATCCCGGCTTCCGCGCAGCGGAAGCCGGGATGGATGTCGTGCATCTCATGCATACTTCCGGATGACGGTGCGGACAACGCCGCCAATCTCTATCGAGTCTTTTGGGCGGATTGTTTTGTACTTCTTGTTCGCCGGTTCCAGTCGCACTCCATTCTTGTCCTTTACGAAATATTTCATGGTCCATTCGCTGTCAACCTGGGCAATGACTATATCGTTGGATTTTGGTTCAACGCCCCGCTCGACGAGCACCATGTCGCCCGGATGTATCCCGGCGTCAATCATCGAGTCACCTGATACTTTAAGCATGAAAGTGGCGTCAGGCCGCTCGATTAAAAACTCGTCGAGAGTGACGGTGTCGAGCAATTCTTCCTCAGCTGGAGAGGGGAATCCAGCCTGGATCAGGCCGAGCAGCTTCACTTTGCCCAGCACTTTGTCGGTGAGCGCTATTTTTCCGCCGGTTTTTGTTGCGTAGCCTTTTTCCACCAGTTGTTGAAGCAGTCCATGCACGGCGTTCTTCGAACGGTAATTGAAGAGCCTGAGCATCTCGTTATATCCAGGCATTCGCTTTTCCTTTACGAAGAAAGCGTGGAGGGCATTCACTTTGTCGCGAATATTCAATTTTCTCGGCATGGCGCTCCTTTAAACAGGCAAAACTATGAAGATCACTTCCGTCCAACTTTATATGAACCATGGTTCCTGTTCAAGCCAGGAATGCAGCCAAACCTGCTTGACGATGGACACGGGGAGAGGTATTATATGATCAGACGGATGGAAATAATTTACTGCTATCGCCATGTGGCGGGATGATGTCCGGTTTGGCGGCGTTAAAGGTGGGCTATGCCCGGGGCATGACCAAGGTGTATTGTGTGTCATGATTGGCAGGGAAGCACTCTAATGATCAGGCTGTGGATAATTTCAATTGCAGCTACGCTATGCGTGGTCATGTACTCTCATGCCCAGACGCCGGTTGACATAATCGAGACATGGACCAATTCTGACACCGCCGGTTGGACCAATAATCCATCTCAGACGACTCTCTTGAACCCCGGCGGGTATCTGAACATGCAGTTTCCAGGGCAATCCAGCCCCAGCAATCAGTCCGATATAATGTATGTGGATTTGCCTTCGGAAATCCTTTTCACCAATATCTCGTTTGGCTTCTTCTCTGCAGATGTGTCTCCAAGCTCCGTTCGTCTCTGCATGCATTCGACAAATGGCAATCTGTGGTGCGTCATTCTTCCCGGTCCGTTTCAGGGTCAATGGACACCGTACGACGTGCCGGTGGATTTTTCTCAGGCAAACTGGAGTGTGGGGCCCGATAGCTCCGCAGACCAATTTCGGAGCGATATGCTTTCTGTTGATTGGGTCGGCGTCTATATCGTGCGGCACAGCGAGGTATCGGCACAGAACTATGGGATCAAGCATTTCGAGATGCAGGGGGTGACCATTCCCGGTAGCGTTTCCATTTCCGGCACCATTCGGTATGCCGGGGACCAAGGCGGCCCGATTTATGTGTCCGCTTTCGGCAGTCCGATGGGAAGCATTACAACTACACTGGCGGGGGCGGGCAGTTACCGCTTAACGGGCCTGCCGCTTGCGACAGAT
This sequence comes from uncultured Victivallales bacterium, assembly GCA_964487695.1. Lineage (GTDB taxonomy): Bacteria > Verrucomicrobiota > Kiritimatiellia > UBA8416 > CAZASC01 > CAZASC01. The sequence continues at coordinate 42,285 of CAZASC010000005.1, read as the reverse complement.
TACACAATTTCGGCCTATCGCGATTCCAACAACGACAATACGCAGGAATTCTGGGAAGCAACGGGTTCATGGACTGGCAATACTGCCAGAGTCTACATCACAGATCTTGCCAGGGTTGACATCACAATGTCCGATCCGATGACATGGGATGGTTTGCCTTATTGGTGGGTGCTTCAATATTTCCCGACGTGGCAGATCGGAAGCTTGGAATCGCTCGCGACAATGGATTCTGACGGCAACGGAATGAGTAATTATGCCAAGTATCTGGCCGGCGTCGATCCGACCGACTTCTTGTCCGTGTTCAGTGTTGACATTGAGAACGTTGATATGGGGAATGGGGTCATGGGAATTTTGATCGGATGGAATTCGATCAGCAACCGCACATACGATGTGTGGCGCACGGCGGATCTGACGCTGGGCTTTACGAAGACTGTTTCAGGGATTGCCGCAACGCCGCCGAGGAACGAATACGAGGATCCTGATGCCACGAACGGTACGAATTATTTCTACAGGGTGCAGGTTGAGTAGACGGAATCGCGAATGAATAATTCCGACATAATGAGCAGGCGTACGCGAAGAGGCCGGCGTTACCAGTGGCTGGCGCCTCTTGCCTTTTTGCTTCTCGCGCTGGCGGCGCCGAATTGCGCGGAAGCAGTTGATCCGTACACAATGCAGATTACATTCAGCGGATACACCCGTGCTGAGACGCTGACTAATTTTCCAGTTCTGCTCGTGTTTGGAAACAACATCAACGGCAGCAGCTTTTCCTATGGCCAGATGGCTTCAACTAACGGGTGGGATTTACGATTCGCCGCCAACTCAAATGAGACGACGCTGCTTAACTACGAAATCGAGCGCTGGAACATCAGCGGAAGTTCGTACGTTTGGGTCCAGGTGCCGGCGCTCACTAACAGTAGTTCCATCTGGGCATTCTGGGGCAATGCAGCCAACGGCTCCGCAGCGGCATTGTACACAACCAACGGCTCGACCTGGTCAAACGGGTTTGCCCTGGTGCAACACATGAACCAGACCAGCGGAACCACTGTGAAAGACTCGTCAACGAATCTGTCCACAGGCGCTGCGATACAAGGTTCCGGCACGTGGACAAATAACGGGGTGGCAGACGGCTGCCTGCAACTTTCCACCAACGGCTACCACAATGGGATATACATGAGCGGCGTTGCCTTTAGCGCTACTTGGACAATGAGTTTGTGGTTCACAAACCAGGTTGGCGGCGATTTGTTCACCAGCTTTGAATCGGATCCCTACGACATTGGCATGCATTCTGGCACCGTGCAATGTTACGTCCAGAATGGGCATTGGTATGACTCCGGCGTCGCAGTTCCAAGCGTGAATCAATGGCAGCAGATAACTGCCGTAGGCGCCGGCGGCGTGACCTACATATATCTGAATGGAGTCTATGGAGGCAGTTGCAGCGGCGCCTACGGCTCAATGCAGCTTTCAGCTATCCGTTCAATCGGTCTTTGGACTGATAATGCCGGGTACAATTTCGCCGCACAGTTCGCGCAGTACCTGGATGAGGCACGAATCGAAAACACAGCCCGATCATCCAACTGGATCTGGGCGGTTTGGCTGAACATTGCGTCCAACTCCGTGTTTAACGGATATTCATCCGTGACTGGCAGCAACGGTGTCTCGATTTCCGACTTTCCGTTCATAGAAACTTTCGAAACGAATACCTGCGTTGTCGGCGATCTGAACGGCCAGCATAACTGGCAGGTATCGGCGGCAAGTAAAGCGATGGTTGAAACCAGTGTAGTATATGCGGGAAGCCAGGCGGCGAGCCTGTTGAACGCCACGATGTCGCAGACTTTCACCAATAGCGGCGATACTTTCGCGACAAACATGTGGGTTCAACTATATTGCAGGGCGCCACGCCGGACCACGACCGGTGTCCCCACGTTAAGCAATAATACTGCAGCTGCATTCTATATTGACACGAACGGTTACGTGGTCGCTTACGGCAATAATTCATGGGTTACAAACACCAGTTTCATTGCGCCCACAAACGATTGGGTATGCCTGATGGCGAGTCTGGACTATCAGGCAAGGACATGGTCGCTTTATGCAGTCAGCAACACTGGTAATGGCGTCGCTACAATGCTGACCACAAATCTGGCATTTCAGTCAACAGCCGGAAACAGCAGCCTCGGTTGTTTCCGTCTTGGGGCGCAGAACAGCCAGACCATCGGATATGTTGACAACATATCCATAGAGTCCAACACAAACACGCCAACTGCCATTCCCAGCACCTGGCAGTTGTGGCAATTGGCATACCTGGGGAGTGTGACAAACTCGACAAACGGCCCTTCCGCAGCCGCGGGATGGACCCTTTATCAGCAATTTGTTGCAGGCACCGATCCGCTCAATGCGGCATCGTACTTGAAAATCCTGTCCTGCGATGTGGCGGCGTCCAACTCGAACGACATAGTCGTGCGAATATTTGGCGGCGCCGACACCATAACCAACAGTTATGGGTCTGCCAATTTCACGCGCACGTTCACGATCTTTGCCGCCAACAACAGTTCCGCGAACACCAAGGTTCCAGTTGGCAGTGTGGCGGATAACTTGAGCGGGACCAATACGTGGACCGACACCGGCGCAGCCAGCTCGTACTCGAGCCGATTATACAATATTGCCGTCACATACGCTGGAGTGACCATTACGAATACCGCTGAGGAATGGGCAATGTATTCGCAGAACAGGTCAGCAAGTCAAAGCTATCTTGTCTGCGTTCCTGTTGACTATGGAAGCACAAATCTGGCGAATCTGAATTCGACGCTGGGGCAGCAGCTCGGGCGGGGTTTGTATGCCTTCTCAGCCAGTGCCACGTCATCGGCGGATTACATAGATTACATTGACGCAAACGGTAATTGGCAGCAGTACTTCTGGATAACCAATTCGGCAGGCAGCAACTTGTGGTGGAACGGCGCCCCTGCTAATGTCCCGGTTACCCCCGGCATGGCTATGTGGGTTGTTCGCGGTGCGAACACGTCAACGATCAGAACCAACGCTGTCTTCAGTGGCAGGTCGTTCCAGCCGCAAACGGTCACTAATTTCGCGTTCAAAACCAACTACACCGGCTGGACAATGTTCGGCTGGCCGCTTTCCAGCAATAAGTGGAACTACGGTGGAACCACTTCCGCTTCCAACCAACTCGGATTTGAAAACGTTGGCTTGGGCGGCACAACGTACAATCAGTATCAGACCAACAAAGTAGGCGACCAGATCTGGGTGTGGAAAAACGGCACATGGAAGTTCTACTGGCTCATGGACAATCGTCTGCCAAGCGGTTCCAATTGGAATCATAAATGGTGGGACCAGAACAGCGGCAAATTTGCGAACTTTGCTCTAGAACCCGGCATGGGATATTACTATTGGCACGCAACCAACTACACCGATGCCGGAAACTCAATCAGCATCACTGCAACGAATTTCTACTGGGGGCCGCCGTGACGCTGTTTCGTAATAAACGGACAATGGGAAGACTCATAAGCGTCGCGGCTTTAGCGTTTGCAATGCTTGCCTCATCCTCCGCACACGCGGACATAACTCCCGGAAGCGATTGGAGTAACCCCCCTTACGATCCATGGTACAGCCTCTTCGGCAACACGACTTTGAGCACGCCGACAAGTGGGGGCAATCCGGGAGGCTGGTTGCAGGTGACGTTTCCGACCACTTCATCCGGCCCCGGTGACCAGTGGTATGACACAGTCTACACGCCGGCCACGAACATTTTTGCCGGAACGTGGACAACAAATACGGCCATCCAGTTCGATTTCTGGCAATCCAACAGCGTCGCGGGCGGCCTGGCTTTGGAGTTCGAGTCAACGAACGGCGATATATGGAGCTATTCATTGACGCCTCCCGGACTCACGAGTTGGACGACGTATACCGTATCGTTTGGCGACTTGTCGGACTGGACTTTGCCTTTCGCGACCGAGGATCAATACCTGACCGATCTCTCATCAATTGACTGGATCGGTGTTTACATATATCGCGACACTTCGTCGCAGGAGATTTACGGTATTGATAATGTCATGCTTACAGTTCCCGAGCCTGCAGAGTGTGTGCTGCTTGCCGCCGCAGTAGTGACAATAGGCATGTCGCTCCTGCACAGGCGTCGCTTTAGGGGAAATCTTCGGCTTGGGCGAGCAAACACAGCCTGAATCTGTTTTCACAGTTCCCACGCGGGCCGCTGTAGCTTGCCTTACGGCTGTTCATTTCCACAAATTTGTGCAATCATTGCAGGCATATTGAGAAAGAAAAGAGACACATACATCACGGAAGATTTTCTTCTGGAAACCGAAGCGGCGAGGCGCCTCTACCACGAATACGCCGAAAACATGCCGATTCTGGACTACCATTGCCACCTTGACCCAAGGGATATTGCATCGGACCGACGCTGGACGAATCTCTCCGCCATATGGCTTGCTTCGGATCATTACAAGTGGCGCGCCATGCGGGCAAATGGAGTGGCGGAACGTTACTGCACTGGCAACGCAAGCGACCGGGAGAAGTTCGAGAAATGGGCCGACACGATGCCTTATCTCCTGCGCAATCCGCTTTATCAGTGGACTCACATGGAACTCAAACGTTATTTCGGTATCTCCGACAGATTGCTCGGTCCGGATACCGCCCGAAGTATCTGGGAAGAATGCAACTTGCAACTCGCCAAGCCCGGGTTTTCCGCTCGCGGGATCATGAAACGTTCGCGGGTCTTAATGGTCTGCACAACGGACGATCCGATTGATTCGCTGGAACATCACAAAGCGATCGCTAAAGACGCTTCGTTTGACATCGCTGTCCTGCCCACCTGGCGACCAGACAAGGGAATGGCTGTGGAAAATCCTCAACACTTCAATATATGGATGGATAGACTTGCCGCTGCTGCTGACACCGATATTCGCGATTTCAATTCGTACATGGAAGCGATACGCAAACGGCACGCGTTCTTCCATGCGAACGGATGTCGCCTCTCCGATCACGGGCTTGAAACCGCTTATGCCGAAGACTACACGGACACTCAGATTAAAAACATCTTCCGCAACCTGCGCGGCGGCAAGGAATTAACGCAGGACGAGACATTGAAGTTCAAGTCGGCCATGCTGTATGAGTTCGGAATCCTGGACCATGAAAGCGGATGGACCCAGCAATTCCATTTCGGGCCTCTGCGTAACAACAACTGCCGGATGTTCAAGTCAGTTGGTCCCGATTCCGGTTTCGATTCCATCGGAGATTTTGAGCTGGGCCGACCTTTGGCGAGGTTCCTCGACAGGCTCGATGGCGAAGGCAAACTGCCGAAGACCATTCTTTATAACATAAATCCACGCGACAATGCTCTGATGGCAACGATGGCCGGCAACTATCAGGATGGGTCTGTGCCAGGCAAGATGCAGTACGGCAGCGCGTGGTGGTTCCTGGATCAAAAGGACGGGATTGAAAGCCAGCTTGAAACACTGTCGCAGATGGGATTGTTGAGTAGATTCGTCGGAATGCTTACGGACAGCCGTTCTTTTCTCTCCTATACCAGACACGAATATTTCCGCCGCATCCTTTGCAATGTTCTAGGCAACGACATTGCCAGCGGGGTTATCCCCAACGACCTCGAACTTGCGGGGAGGATGGTGCGCGATATCTGCTATAACAACGCCGCGAAGTACTTCGGTTTCGCTGTGCCGGAGGAATAGTCAAATCTCAGTAAATAAGGCGGCAAAATGCGGTAAGACAATGAGCCCGGCATGGATTGTTAATGGTTGCAACAAAAAAAGAGAAGGCCACAAAAGTGACCTTCTCTTTGTATTTTCGATTCAGCAATTAGTAACGATTGCTGCGACCGCCGCGGTCTCCGCCGCCGCCGCCTCTGCGACCGCCGCCACCGCCGCCGCCACCACCACCATATCCGCCGCCACCACCGCCGCCACCACCTTCGTGACGAGGTTCGCGTGGTCTGGCCTCGTTGACGACCATTGGACGCCCCTCATGCTCTTTGCCGTTGAGCCCTTCGATGGCCTTGCGGGCTTCATCGTCTGAGCTCATTTCGACGAACGCGAAACCTTTCGCCCGACCTGTCATACGGTCGCTGATCACTTCCGCACTGTCAACCTTCCCGAATGGCGCGAACAACGCCTCCAAATCAGAGCTGCTTACACTGTAGCTCAGGTTCCCAACATATAACTTCTTACCCATCGTGCATTCTCCTACTGCGACCATTTTTTACTTTCACGGTCCTGACGAAAGGGGCCGCCATTCCGGCCCATGAAGGTGTGAATGGCGATTGAAAACATGATCAAGCCTGATTGGCAGGCTTATAGATCCGCTCCAACTCGACATAACAACCGGCCATAATATACCTCATTTGGCTGAAAATGTGCAAGTGTTCTCTTTTAAATTGTTTTAAGGGTGTAAAATGCACTTTTTTTGACGCGTGCACGCTGCCAATGGAATTGTCCGTCAATGGAGGGCAGAAATTGGAACATGCAGTCTAACAACCGTGTCGCGTTGGAAAAAGAACAGCATGAAAGCGTTGCCAAAACCAGCGATAATGTTTTTATGACACGGGTCTTGCGCGAGAATTGGCATTCTGGTAGCGTATGAGAATTCTGAAAGGCAGTATCAGGCATGCAAGAGGCTGGAAAGATCGTTTTTCTTCATATTCCAAGGGTTTTAGGGATTGATTTCAGTATTACGCTGGACGTGGTTCTTGTGTGGCTGGCGGCGCTGATAACATTCCTTCTCGTATATTTGGCCGGTCGAAGAAAAGAACTCTATGCTACGGGCGGGTATCAAAATTTTTTCGAAAGCATCATGGAGTTTGTTGATGAGAATGTGATTCAAGGCGCCATGGGTGTTCATGGAAAAGCGTGGGCGCCTTTTGTTCTGACCGTGTTCTTCTTCATCTTGTTCTGCAATCTGCTTGGCTTGGTTCCTGTGCCAGGCTCAGAAGAGAACCCTATTTTCAAGCCGATAACATCAAACATCAATGTGACCGCGACGTTGGCGGTTATAGTAATCGTGCTTTCGCAGGCTGTGGACATGAAGCTCCATGGATTCGTCGGTTATTTCAAGCGAATTGCGCCAAAAGGGTTGCCTCTCTGGATATTTCCTCTCGTTTTTGTTCTTGAACTCATATCCAAGCTCATTGCCCGTCCTCTTTCGCTTACGTTGCGTCTTTTTGCGAACATGCTCGCGGGTCACAAGATCATTGGGGCCTTTATCATGCTGGGGATGATGATTCCGTGGAAACTGTGCCCTCTGAAGGCGTTGCCGCTCATGGGGACAGTCGTCATGAGCGCGTTTGAATTGTTTGTTTGCTTTCTACAGGCTTTTATTTTTACTACTTTGACTGGCCTTTATATCGGAGAAGCGTTAGAAGAAGGGTCGCATTGAACTGAAAGGAGTAAAAAGATGGTTCCAGCAGGATTAGCATGGTTGGGCGCGGGATTGGCTATAGGAATTGCGGCATTTGGTACAGGCATAGGCATTGGACTCGTTGCCGCAAAGGGCGTGGAATCGGTTGCAAGACAGCCGGAAGCCAAAGGTGACATCCAGAGGCTCATGATTCTGGGTATGGCGTTTATAGAAGCGTTGTGTCTATACGCATTCGTCATAGCCATTTTGCTCTGGTTGAAACAAGCTTAAGACAGGAGTAAGCGTGTTCGAATTTGATCCAGGATTACAGATCTGGACTCTGCTGACATTTGTCCTGCTGCTCATTCTGCTCGCCCGTTTCACCTTCAAGCCGCTCAAGAAGATCCTGGGCGACAGGGAGGCTTTCATCAAGGATACCCTTGAGAAGGCAAAACAGGCACAGGCGGAAGCTGAGAAGGCGCTCGCCGAGACTGCGCGCCGGATGAACGAAGCGCGCGAAGCAGCGCGCCGAGCCCTTGACAAGGCAACGAGCGAGGCTGACGAAATGACTCGCAAAGCGCATGAGCAGGCCCGCTCCGAGGCACGCGCAATGATCGAGCAGGCGCGTGTGGACATTGACCACGAAGTAATCAAAGGGATGGACAAACTGAAAAGCACCGTTGCGGATGTGTCGCTTCAGGTGGCACGGCAGATCATCAAGGAAAATCTGGATGAAAAGCGACACGCAATATTGGTGGACGAATTTGTGGATCTCATGAAGAAGAACCATGACCAACCAGCCCACCGCGAGTAAATCATCCAATGAATTGCCTTCCGCCGTCAATCTCGACCTGAAAGATATGGCGCGGTTGGAGACGGACTTGGAGGTTGCCGTTCAAGTCCTCGGCAACGACAATATTCGCGCCTTTTTCGCCGATTCCCGGATAATGAGAAAGGGCAAGCTCGTAGCATTCAGGCAAATCATCGAACCAAGGGTGCATCCGGTCATGACTCATTTTCTGATGAGCCTGGTTTCGGCGGGCGGCATTCGCGGTCTTGCATCACGAGAAGGCGGGTTTGAACCCAAACACTATGCCGCCGCTTGTATCGAATTGGCAGGAGATACAGGCTGTCTGGCACGCATCGCGCAGGATCTGGTGCTTGCCGACAGCGTAATGCAGATGGAACAGGTGCGTGCGTTTCTCGCGATTCCGGTTGTCCATAAAGAAGGAAAGTGCACTGCGCTGAAACAGCTTCTTGCCGGTCGGGTGCATCCGCTTGTCATTTTTCTCGTGCTATTTCTATTCTGGACTCATGAGCTGGCAAAGTTCCCGGCGATTGCGGCAATTTGTCTTGAAGAGATAGCTGAACGTACGCAAGGCGTTGCAGGCGAAGTCATTTCGGCGTTTCCAATCTCCCAAAATGTGCTTGCCGATATTGAGCGCGAAGCAGGACGGCTCCTGGGAAAGCGGCTCAAGCTCAATGTCCGCATCGATACATCCATCCTCGGCGGAATCGTTGTAAAAGCTGGCGATTTTGTTCTCGACGGTACAGTTGATCATCAACTCGAATCTATCAGGCAAAGTCTGCTAGCCACATCTTCGCCGGATGCGTAACGACGGACCGGCGCGACCAAGGCTATTCTTTCACAGCTTTTGCTCACCACGAGCCAAAAAACGTACCCCTCAGTCGCAACGTAGCCGCGTCTGATAAGACGCGGTCCGCGCCGTATCCGGCGCGGCAACGGCAAGGATGCTACTCTGAAACTGAGGCGACACCAAATAACGCTTGTTTCTCAAGCGAATAGAGGCATAATCACCAACGATAAGAGTTGGGTTGTGTACCCAGCGCAGTTTGTTTAACATCCTAAACGGGGACGGAGGCAACGTGACTAAAGCACAGGTGATCAGCTACTTGGCCGAGAAGATGGGATTGACAAAAGCACAGGCGGAACAGTTCCTTCAGGAATTGGCAAATCTGGCCTACAAAGAGGCGAAACAGGGATTCACACTTCCGGGAATCGGGAAACTTGTCCTGGTGGACCGCAAGGCGCGCACGGGACGAAATCCCGCAACTGGCGCGACAATCGAGATCCCGGCCAAGAAGGTTGTAAAATTCCGCGTGGCAAAAGTGTGCAAGGAATCAGTCCTGTCGGTATAGTCAGGCTTTGGGCGGGGTTGTCCGCAACACATCGTTGACGGCTTGCATAATCATCCCCGCCCCCTTTTTTTTCTACCGGTGATATTCGCTATGGCAAGAGCCAGTTTTCTATTTCTGCTTCTATTTCTTGGATTGCGCGGTCCGGCTGCAGAGTGTGCAACACAAGCTGTATTGGGGCCGGAACCTTACTTCTCCCAGATTGCCGAGCGTTTTTCGAGACGGTTTCCCCAGGAACACCTGACGCAAGCGCCGATGGACGCCGCCGTTTCATCGCGGGCATGGACGAATTACATCACATCGCTCGATCTTGACCATGTATATTTCCTTGCCTCAGATATCGAGAAATTCAAGGCGGATGTGAAGAATCTCGACGATCAATTGGACAAGGGCGACTTGAGTTTCGCTTACAGGGTATTCGCCGTTTTCAAGTTCCGTGTGGAAGACCGGCATGAATATACCGACAAATTGCTGGAGAAAGGTTTCGATCTCGATAAACAGGAAACCTACAAATGGCGGCGTAAGGAAGTCGAATGGCCAAAAGACGAAGCTGAATGGAACGAAATCTGGCGACAGAGAATAAAGAATGAGTATGTCCGCCGCGTCGTCGCCATGGAACTCAGCGGCACGAACAAGATCGAAAGCGGCAGCGTGGAATCTGAGAAAGATGATGAAGCGCTTTCGCCGATGGAAGCCATTCGCAAACAGAGCAAGCAATACGTCACCATAGTCGAAGACGCCGACCCTGCATGGATACTCGAGAAGTATCTTTCCGCTTTTGCCCACGCATACGATCCCCATTCCGATTACATGTCGGCCAGCTCAATGGAGGATTTCGATATTGAAATGAAACTCTCCCTGGTTGGCATTGGGGCGCTCCTCAGTGCCGACGAAGATGGCGCGGCCAAAGTTGTCAGGATCATTCCCGGCGGACCAGCCGACCTGGATAAACGCGAAATACGCCTGAAACCGGGAGACAGAATTATCATGGTCGGTGAAGGCGACGATCCACCGGTTGATATCCGGCACTGGCCGCTTCATAAGATCGTGGAGCGTATACGAGGAGAAAAAGGAAGCAAAGTTACGCTGATTGTGGTGCCAGCGTCTGACTTGACTGGCTCGACCCAGAAACGAGTGGATCTCGTTCGAAATGACGTCCGGTTGGAGGACCAGGCTGCAAGCGGGAAGACATACACTATCAAGGGTGGCGATGGCGTAACGCGCAATCTTGGCGTCATCACGCTTCCCGCATTTTATGCCAACATGCGGCAGGGATCGGTAAGCGAATCGGATTACAGGAGTTGTTGCTCCGATATGGAGCGGATCCTTGGCGATATGAAGGAGAAGAACGTCGAAGGGATTCTATTGGATCTGCGCAATAACGGCGGTGGTTCCCTTGCCGAGGTTGTCAAGATGACCGGACTTTTTGTTCACAGCGGCCCCGTCGTGCAGGTCAAGGAAATGCATTCGCAAAGAAAGATATTGAGAGACGATGATGGCAGCATCCGCTACAACGGACCTCTAGTCGTGCTCGTCAACCGTCTCAGCGCATCAGCCTCGGAGATATTGGCTGGGGCGCTGCAGGATTATCGTCGTGCAGTTATCGTCGGAGATTCCAAGACACACGGCAAGGGTACGGTTCAAACCATTTTGGACCTTGGCCGTGATCCAAAATATGGCGCAATCAAAATCACCACAGCCATGTACTACCGTATTTCGGGAAGTTCGACACAATTGAAGGGCGTTTGCCCCGATATTGTGGTGCCGTCTGCCTTCGACTGCATGGACTTCGGAGAGGAATTCGAAACGAATCCCATGAAATGGGATCGAATAGATCCGGCTTCATACTCGGCGGACACCAACATGCCTTCGATCATATCGGTTCTTGCCGGAAACTCGGAAAAAAGGAGGGCTGCCGATCCAAGGTTCGCTGCGAACACCAAGTTTCTTGATCGTGTGCGCACTTTGAACAAGACACAGGAACTGCCCCTCGATCTCGCCACGCGAAAAAAAATGGCCGAGACGGAAAAGGATCTTAGCGAATTGGAAGAGAAAATCACCGAACCCGGCGAAAACGGGAACAAGGACAACCCTTTGAACAATGATCTTGTTCTTTCCGAAGGATTACAGATACTGACAGATTGCGTTTCATTGGAGCCTAAAATTGCGGCGCAATCTGAGCCGGCTTCGGACGTGAAAAGAAGCGCCATGGACTCGATAATTGATTGGCTGAGGAACTGATCGTGAATATAAATTTCTGGAAAATGCACGGCGCGGGGAACGACTTCATCCTCGTGGATGACCGTCAGATGAAGTTTCCCATCGCAGACAAGGGCTGGCTTGCCCGCATTGCGGCGCGGCGGACGGGAATCGGTTGCGAAGGCATCATTCTGATCCAGCCTTCGAAAAAGGAAACTTTCCGGATGCGTTTTTTCAACCCGGACGGGACCGAGGTGAGCATGTGCGGGAACGGCGCGCGATGTGTCGCCAAACTCGCCAGCGAACTTGGCGTTGCACCTAAAATAATGACAATCGAAACTGTTGCGGGTCCATTGAAGGCGGAAATACTGGGAGAAGATGTTCGTCTGGAAATGATGCCGCCAAAGAATTGGAAATTCGATTGCGTCCTTAAAGTGGCCGGCAAGCAGCTGGATTACAGCTTTGTTGTCACCGGCGTCCCGCATGTAGTTGTGGAAATGGAGAACATTGACGATTGCGATGTCCAGGCCTTGGGTTCGCGCATCCGTCATCATGCAGACTTCGCGCCATCCGGCACCAATGTCAATTTCATCACCGTGCTCGGACCGCAGTTGATCAAAATCAGGACTTACGAGCGTGGCGTTGAGGCCGAGACCATGGCCTGTGGCACGGGTGTTGTTGCAAGCGCTGTGACGGCGGCCAGGCGCGGTCGCGTCACTCCTCCGGTGAAAGTACTGGTAGCAAGCCGCGATGTTCTTACTGTCGATTTCCGGTTCGTTCGCGAAAACGTGGATAATGTCACGCTCCTTGGCCCAGTCGTCCAAGTATATGAAGGGGCGCTCGAATACTCGCGCTAATAGCGTTTGGTTGGTGGCTTTGTTTCGGGACCGGGAAACGGGATGGGCCAGGCTCCATTCAGCGCTGACGCTTCACATACTAAGCGGGCAAAACCAATCGGCCAGTCCAACCGCGCAGAATATATAGATGTTACTCGATTCGTAAATTGCCAAGCACGGGACGTTTTGTGCTGTCTCCCGTGCCGCCTCTTGGTCTTTTCTCCTTCAACCGTGCGAGCATGGATTCGAGGTCATTGCGCAGTCTGGCCATCACCGGATCGGTTTCGACAGCGCGCTCGCGGACGGGACTCACCTCAATTGCGTCGCCGATCTCTATTGCCGCATGGATCGGGCGATACACGCGGATCGCATCGGTCAAATCCTCCTCGAAGCGCTCCACTGTCTCGAGCAATTGCTCCGGCGTCGGTGGTGTGCTGAAGTAGTCGGGCGGATAGAAGAAAAGCTGTTGGGCCAGATAGATATCCGCAAGCTGTTTCCATCTTCGGGCACGCTCTTCCTCGGTTATGTCGCCGGCCACCATGTCCGGAAGAATTGCCGTTCGCAGTGCCTTGACGCGGGCAGTGACGTTTTTCTCCGTCTTTCTTCCCTTCAGCCATTCTGTTTCGAGAGGAACCAGCAGCTGGTCAATCAGCGCCACGATGCGTTGTGCCAATGTGCCAGCCTGCGGTTGTTCTGCATATTCCAGCTCCTTCAGCGTCAGCAGGGCCTCGCCCACTTTGACGATCCGGTCCACAAGCTGCTTGTTTCTCTGTGGCTGCCATGAAAGCCGTTTTTCAATTTCTTCCAGCGCTGGGATGATCGCCCTTTCGATATTCTCGCGGAAGAAATATCTGATTGCGACGGGATGAATCACAACCTTGCCCGGCGGGTTCATGTCTTTTCGCTGCTTGGCGGCATTGCGGGCAATAAAGAGCGTACCGTCCATCAGGGGATTGAGCCGGTCGTTAGTACGTGAGATAGCGCCTTCCGGGAAGATCACAAGCGGGCGCTTCGCGTCTACAAGAATCTGCACCGCGCATTTGAGCGCATCGCGGTCGAGCCCCTCGCGGTACACGCTGAAAACGCCCAGTCTCGGCAGGAGCCAGGCTTGCACACCGCCCTGCAAAAAGAGATGGGCGCTCGCCATGATGTATACGGGTTGGGAAATGGTGGCAGCCATCGTCCCCACGATCATCGGGTCGCAGGGCCGGCAGTGGTTTGGCGCAAGCATGATTCCATGCCCTGCATTGAGCGATGCTTTGAGCTTTTCCACGCCGAAATACTCGGCGCTCTCGACTCCGTGGTAATTCCTCAGGTATGACGGCATGTATGCGCGCATCAGGATCGGCCAGAAATTGCCGTTGTGCGGCGCCACGAAATGATACGGCTTGTCTATTACAATGTTTTGCATCGCGTTGTCTTACCCAATCGCTCTACACCGGCTGCCCGCATCCGCAGTCCTTGCACATCTTCTTTGTTCTCCCGTCTCGTCTTGCTTCCAAGGGTAGGTAAATGCACGGCACGGTGTCAACATCGCAAAGGCACGTCGCAGAAGGAATTTGGGCATTAGTTTGTGCTTTTGCATGAGATTGTTTCAGTCTATTGTACAAAAGAATCCGAAGAAGTTCCCCGCCGGATCACACGAAGACGCGAAATATCTCAATAAGATATTTGCGTTTCATTCGGGCGGATAATCGCGCAAGGTGCGAGACGATGATGAAACTTGGATGGATACATGGAGCATACAATACCGCCTTTGCGATGTCGCTGAGTTTGTGCGTTCTGGCATTATTCGCGGTGGCGCTGGCGTCTGGTGATGACTGGCCGCAGTACCGCGGGATCAACAGGGATGGCACCTCTGCCGAGACCGGGTGGCTGCAAACATGGCCTCCGACAGAGGTTTGGCGACAAAAAGTCGGGATGGCGTATAGTTCGGTGGCCGTCAGCCAGGGCCGTGTTTACACCATGGGTTGGACCACAAACACGGATTTTGTTTACTGTTTTGACGCCTACAACGGCACCAACTACTGGACTTTCTCTTATCCGAATGGGACGTTGAAGGGGTGGGGGCCGAATGCGACGCCTACGGTTGACGGCGACAATGTGTACACTTACAGCCATACCGGCGATCTCTACTGCTTGAATAGAATGACTGGCGCGGTCGTGTGGTATAATTTCGTGGATTACGGCAAAGATAGCGAATGGGGTTATGCAGGTTCGCCACTGATTGACGGCAATCTTGTGATCCTGAATTCGGGCGGCGGCGCGGCAGTGGACAAGAATTCGGGGTCGAACAAATGGGGCTACGCTGGAAGCGCCGGGTTTGGTTCGCCCAAGGGGATAACTTATAACTCGCAGCAGATAGTGCTCGGCCTGAGCGGTCACGCGATGGACGCTTCGACCGGGGCTTTGCTGCCAGGATGGAATTTCGGCGGCAATCTGGCGGACGATCCGGAATTTTATGGTTCGGACAAATTCTACGTTGGGGGATGTCTTTATCAGATTGGCAGCGGAGGGGTGACGTCGCTCTGGTCAAATAGCGACATGGGTAACGCTTATAGCGCCAGTGTCGTTGTCGGCGATTATGCGTACGGACTGGCGAGCGGCGGGCCTTACATGAACTGCGTTTCCCTTTTTGACGGATCGCTTAAGTGGTCACAAGCCGGCATCGTCGAAGGGTCCGTCGTAGCATCGGACGGCAAACTCATAATCCTTACCGGAGACGGAAAGTTCATTGTCTTGAAGGCTGATTCGTCCAGTTACAACACTGAAGGCCGTGCACCGTATCAGATGACGTTCGAGCCATACGGCGGGGGCAGCGCTTCGGGGCCGCGCGCTTGCGCGGTGCTGGCAAATGGATATATGTATTGCCGTGACTACGGGTCGTATCAGCAAACCAACTATGTAAGCTTCAACGAGTGCGCCAATCTGGTATGTCTCAACTTCGGGGCCGGTTCAACGGGCGGACCGGGAGTGGTGCAGTTCGGCAGCTCTGCATTCAGCGTTGGACAAATGGCGGGTTCCGCGCGTATCACGCTTACGCGCACAAACGGCATTGTCGGCGCGATTGCAGTCAATTATGCAACGGCCAACGGCACGGGCCTGGCCGTCACGGATTACGTTGCGACCACAGGCACGCTCAATTTCGCTACCGATCAGGCAAGTCAGTCGTTTACAGTGCCGATCCTTAATGCAGGTGTGGCCGGTCCTGACAAGACGATCAATCTTACTCTGTACAATCCTACAGGCGGAGCTTCTCTGGGCAGCCCCACCAACGCGGTCCTCACAATAATAAACGACAATGGCGCTTATAGGATGAAGCTGGGTTTCACCGGCTATAACAGACCTGAAACTCTCACGAATTTTCCGGCGCTTGTGATTTTGAGCACGAACCTGCCCGGCTTCTCGTACAGCCAGCTCGCGTCTGCCAATGGCTATGATCTGCGCTTCTCATCCTCGGACAACTCTCAGGAATTGAACTACGAAATCGAGAAATGGAATACGAACGGAAATTCCTGCGTTTGGGTGCAGGTTCCGCAATTGCAGAGCGGTAGTTACATCTGGGCGAGTTGGGGAAACGCGGATTCTGGTATTACCAGCGCTCCTGCTGTTTACACAACGAACGGTGCGGTGTGGCCCACTGGCGCTTTTGCGGGCGTCTGGCACATGGCGCAAGCCAGCGCGGTGGATTCTACAGCGAACAAGCTCAACGGAACCGCGGCAGGCAACATCACGAATGCGATCGGTTTGATCGGCGGGGCCGAGGGTGTTGCAGGCGGATACGTCAAGCTCGCCGATTCCTCCACCCTGGATTTTACCGCAGGCTCGGTGACTCTCTCCGGGTGGGTCAAGTTCAATACGCTGCCAAATGGTGAACAGGCTGTTACCCGGAAGGAAAACCAGTGGGCCCTTGAAGCCAACGGCAGCACGGCGATGAGAAGCCTGTTCAGCACCACCGGCACAAGCGGCTGGACTGCCAATAATGACGACACATTCAGTCCTGCACTGAGCGCGGGGCGCTGGTATTACCTTGCCTGCACATACAACGGATCCCAGTTATGGAATTTTGAAAACGGCTTGCCGATTGGCGCCAGTCCTCACAACGTTAGCGGAACCATTAATGTGCAGAGCGGCACATCGGCTGGACTGGGCGGCAACGGCAGTGGTGCGGACGGGCTGGCCAATGCGGTCATTGACGAAGTCAGAATCGAGCAGGTGTATCGTTCTACCAACTGGATCTGGGCCACGTACATGACCGTGGCGTCGAACGCGAGCTTCTGCGTTTATGGCAGTGCACAGGCTGGTGGCGGTAACACGAATAACCCGATAACCGGCATTCCTCCTGCCATGTGGATTCAGCAATACTTTCCAGGAACTCCCACCAACAACTATGCGAGTCTGGCCGCAAGCGAGGGCAACAGCAACGGCATGACTGTTTGGCAGGATTACGTGGCTGGATTAAACCCGACCAATAGCCAGAGCTGTTTCTCGGTGATTATCACCAACGTGGGCGGACAGATTGTGGTTGGCGTGCCATCTGTCCAGACGAACTCGGACTATGCCGGGTTGAATAGATACTACGAGATTGATCAATGCACGAACCTCTTGACGGGCGGGATATGGCAGCCTGCTTCAGGCTGTACAGGCGTTCTTGCAACCGGCGGTATTCTGGCCTGTACAAATGCTGCACAGAACCAGGTCATATTTTATCGAGCCAAGGCAACGCTGCAGTAGAAACCGTGGGAACCTCGCATATTTGCGATGGATGTTGGAATGGCATAACAATTCAGAAAAGGAGTGCGCTTTGTGCCTGATGTAAACCCTTATTGCAAAGAAGAGCTGGACAAGAAGCTTCAGGGAATCAATGCCGCTGTTTACAAGATAATCTCGAATTTGGAGATTGAAGCATGGCGTACGCCGGAACCCGTTCCATTCGACAAGCGTAGCACCGGAACGCGTCTGAAATTATCGATTGGAGATGCGTGGGGGCGCCTCTTCGATTGCGCGTGGTTCCATTTTTCGGGGAAGGTGCCTGCCTCGGCGAAGGGATCGAAAGTCGTCCTGCTTCTTGATGTCAATGGCGAGATGTGTGTCGTGGACAATGACGGCGCACCAGTTCTCGGGCTGACGAACGGCTCGTCTGTTTTCGATCCATCGTACTGGCAGCCCAAGCGGGTGAGTATCGTAAGCAAGAAGGCCGCTGGCGGAGAGAAAGTTGACCTGTGGGCGGATGCTGGCTGCAACGATCTCTTCGGGAATCTGGCCGGAGACGGAACCGTCAAGGAGGCGTACATTGCCATATGCAGGGAAGACTTGCGTCGTCTTTGCTGCGATTTCCAGATCCTTTACGATCTATTTAAGGTCGTGCCGGAAAACTCGGCGCGCCACGATGAAATATTCCAGGCGATCATGGATGCGGCAGGCGCGCTCGATTCTTTGAGCGTCGCTGAAGTGAAGGCTGCGCGCGTCATACTCGCGCGCGTTCTCTCGAAAAAAGGCGCCGAACCTTCTCTTGAGTTTTCCGCGATCGGGCACGCGCACATTGATCTGGGCTGGCTGTGGCCAATCCGTGAAACCAAGCGCAAGGGCGCCCGCACTTTTGCCACAGTTCTTGACCTGATGAACCGCTATCCTGAATACAAGTTCGGAGCAAGCCAGGCCCAGCTTCTGCAATGGATGAAAGAGTCATACCCGAAGCTGTATGCAGGAATAAAGCAGAAGGTCAGTGATCGCAAGTTCGAAGTCCAGGGCGCGATGTGGGTCGAAGCGGACACCAATCTGACCGGCGGCGAATCGCTCGTCAGACAGGTGCTTCAAGGCAAGCAGTTCTGGAAAAAGGAATTCGGGATTGACGTGCGACATCTCTGGCTGCCTGACGTGTTCGGCTACAGCGGCGCGCTGCCGCAGATCCTGAGGAAATCCGGCGTTGATTACTTTCTTACGACGAAGATGTCATGGAATCAGGTCAACAAGTTTCCCCATCATTCCTTCGTCTGGCAGGGAATAGACGGAACGGGAATCCTTGCCCATATGCCGCCGGAAGACACTTACAACAGCCTTGCGACGCCAGGCTCTGTCAGCGCCGCCGAGAAGAACTACAAGAACAAAAATGTTTCGAGCCATGCCATGCTGCTGTTTGGGGTGGGCGATGGCGGAGGCGGGCCCGGCGAAGAACACCTTGAGCGGTTGGCTCGAATGAAGAACCTTGCGGGTCTTGCGCCGGTCACGCAGACATTCGCGGCTGATTTCTTTAAAAAATGGTCGGCTGAGGCCGCGAAGTTCCAGACTTGGGTGGGGGAATTGTATCTTGAAAGGCACCAGGGAACCTTCACGACGCAGGCCAAAAACAAATGGTATAACCGCCGCATGGAGCATTCGTTGCGCGAAATGGAATGGACCTCCACCATTGCGGCCGCGCTGTGCGGCTCGAAATATCCGCGTGAACGACTTGCCGATATATGGCGCGAGACGTTGCTATATCAGTTCCATGATATCCTGCCTGGCTCCTCCATCAAGCGCGTCTACGACGAAAGCAGGGCGCGATATGCCCTTATGCTTAAGGAGCTTGAAGAGGGCATAGCGGGCAATCTGGAGAAGATCGCCGGACGAGTTGACATAAGTGGCGTCAAGAAGCCGGTCCTGATTTTTAATTCTCTCTCGTGGGAGCGGAAGGAATGGGTCAGTGTCAATCGCAGGTGGATAGAGGCCGTCGTTCCAGCCATGGGCTACAAGGTGTTCGATCTGGCTGCAGCCGGAAACAAGCATGGCCAGGCGACCGCAAGCTCGGGCTCGCTCGAGAATGAGCAGCTAAGAATAACATTCGCCGCCGACGGCTCGATAGCATCGATATTCGACAAGCTGAACGGGCGCGAGGTTCTCGCGCCACGGCACAGGGCGAATCGGCTAGCCGTGTATAAAGACGAGAGCAACGCATGGGAAGTGGCGATGAATTATCCGGACTCAAAGCCGCGCTTCATGAAGCTGAAGGCTTCAACCGCCTTGACCGATGGGCCGCAGGCCATTCTGGAGCAGACATATGAGATCGGTCATTCGCGGCTGGTCCAGAGGATTGTGCTGACCACCGGATCGCGGAGACTGGATTTCGTGACGCACGTTGACTGGCACGAAACGAACTCAATGCTCCGCACAAGTTTTCCGGTCGCCGTGCTCGCAGATGAGGCATGCTGCAATATCCAGTTCGGTTACGTTCGCCGTCCGACGCACGACAATACCACCTGGGACATGGCGAAAGGGGAAGTGCCTGCGCAAAAATGGGTGGACCTTTCGCAGCGGGACCATGGCGTGGCGCTCATGAACGACTGCAAGTACGGCCACAGGATCAAGGGAAATACACTCGACCTTAACCTTCTCAGGGGCGCGCAGCATCCCGGCGCCGTCGTGTTCGACGATAGCAAGTTGAAGCCCGGTGAATACAACCACAAGTACGGCGACCAGGGTGATCACGAGTTCACCTATTCGCTGTATCCGCATGCCGGCGACCATGTCGAAGGCCGCGTGATGCAGGCCGCTTACGAGCTCAACATCCCGATGCGGTCGCTCGTGCGGTTCGCCGGAGCTGGAAAAGCCGCAGTCCGTCTTCCGTCCTCGGCGTCGCTCATAGCCGTGAGTTCGCCGGATGTAATTGTGGAGGCGGTCAAAACTGCGGAGGACGGCGATGATATGATTGTTCGTCTATACGAGGCGGCCAAGGCCACGACATGCGCAACGGTCCGATTCGGCCTGCCGGTGAAAAGCGTTGACGAAGTGGATCTCATGGAGGAGAACCCGGTTAGACTCAAGTTGAACGGCAACAGCGTAAAACTAGATTTTCATCCATTCGAAATCAAGACGATCAAAGTGCGGACATAAGTTCTCTCGAAAGACCAAGCCGATCCCAAGTGGCGCCAAAATGCCGTGGCGTTAACATTTTAACATTATTCAACTTGCATGAGTTTGCAGGTTTAATTAGTAATGCTTAAGTGATGACAAGACTTAAACGCACAAAAATTCCGCAATCCGTGGTCAAGCGCCTTACGAAATACCTGACATTTGTGCAAGGATTGCGGATGTCTGGAGTTGAATGGGTTTCGTCCCAGGACGTTGCCGACGCATTGGGTATGACGAGTTCCACTGTGCGCCAGGATTTGTCGCACATAGACTTTCATGGAATTTCGAAAAGGGGTTACGAAACCAGGGGATTCCATAAAGTTCTTGCCAAGGTCCTGGGTGCTGACACGGTCTGGAACATGATTGTGGTTGGCGCAGGCAATCTTGGCAAGGCCCTTGCGCTGCACGAAGAATTTCCGCGCCGCGGCTACAACATCTGTGGCATTTTCGACAATGATCCACGCAAGATGGGCAGGAAAGTCGGTCGTTTCGCCGTTCAGGACATTCGCGACATGCCCCGCTTTATCAGCAACGGGAAAATAGACGTTGGTATCGTAGCTGTGCCTGCCTCGGCCGCGCAGAGCGTGGCGGACATGCTCATCATCGCGCGTATTCGTGGAATCCTCAACATGACCCTGACACATGTCGTGGCGCCGAAACACATCGTGGTGATAGATTCCCGTATAGTAGCCAACCTCTTCGAGCTCTCCCAC
This sequence comes from uncultured Victivallales bacterium, assembly GCA_964487695.1. GTDB lineage: Bacteria > Verrucomicrobiota > Kiritimatiellia > UBA8416 > CAZASC01 > CAZASC01. The sequence continues at coordinate 21,122 of CAZASC010000005.1, read as the reverse complement.
GCGATAACGGCGGCCAGATAACCATTGTAAACTCATCCGATTCGATCAGGCCGTGGAGTGCGATTGCATTTTTCGGGAACTACAAGTATATTCCGGCGATACATATTGCTTTTCTTTCTTAAGGAGTCATCACATGGCAAAGAAAACTCGCGTTGGGCTTTTAGGGTGTGGTTCGATCGGCGGTTTCATCGCGCGGCACGTGCTGGGGGATGTTGCCGACGACGCCATCGAGTTGAGTTACGTATTCGACACCAACGAGAAGAAATTGCAGGAAATTTCCCCGGCCTGCCGCGTGACTTCGCAGACCGATCTCTTTATCCGGCAGGCCGACCTTGTTGTGGAGGCTGTAAACGCCGACCTCGTCAAGGCCGTGTCACTTCGGCTGGTGGAGAAGTCGGATCTGCTGCTGTTCTCGCTGACTGCGTTGGCCGACGACACTTTCCGGACCGAGCTTGAACAGGCCGCCGTTGCGCACAAACGGAAGGTGTTCCTGCCGCACGGCGCAATTCTCGGCCTCGACGGGCTTGTGGACGCGGGGCCGACGCTGAAATCGGTCACTATCACCACCACCAAAAGCCCTGCCAGCCTCGGCCTGCCGCCAGACGCGTACAAGGTGGTTTTTGAAGGGCCTACGCGCGAGGCTTGTGCGAAGTTCCCTCGAAACGTGAATGTCCATGCCGCCACCGCCTTGGCTGGCCTTGGATTCGATCGCACTGTTTCCCGCATCGTTGCCGATCCGGCTGTGACCACCAACAGCCATCTGGTCGAGGTCGAGGGAAGCGGCTACCGGTTCCGTATCGAAGTCAGCAGCGAAGCCGGCGGCAAAGTCACAGGCGCCTACACGCCGCAAAGCGCCCTGAGCACATTGCAACGCATCTGCCGTGGCAAAGGCGGACTCCGCTTCGCGTGATAGTCACGATCTTGATGAAGCAAGTCGATCATGCAATAATTTGAAAGGCAAATGCGGAACAAACGGACGGCGAAACGCCGTCCCTCCCATTGCATTCACAAGTTTGGAGGGCGCGCGTGTTGCGCGCTGTGACTCAATCGACTACCGAGCAAGAACATTGGCACTCGGCGCTACCACCTGAATGTTCGTGTCAGCAGATAGACGCCGCAGAGAATCAAACTGATCGAGAGCGTCTTCCGGATCACCGCTGCCCGGCCAAGGTCTTCCTTGATTACACGTGGGAAGAACACCGAAAGTAGCAGCCCGATCAGAAAAACGAATACAGGGCCCAGCCCGTTGACCAGCGAGACAAGGGCAAGCGGCGCGAGCATGGTCGCGTATGTGAATACGATCACGGCCGCAAGATTGATCAGTTCATTGAACACGTTCAACCCTATTATCGCCGCCTTGTTCTCGCTAAACGAAGCTACAAACTGCGTCCTTATTCTGTGTGAGAATGCGATGAGAGCAATGGAAAAAATGAAAAACCCCAGGTATTGCCAGAAGCTTACTGTCCAGAAATCGAGCTCGATCGCGAAGAACTTGAACAATGTGATATTGACGCTGATTATGAAAGACGCGAAGAGCATCAGTCCAAGCACGTCGCGACGCAAATGGACTTTTGTCCCGAAGTCGAATGAAATCCCCAGCGCTCCGAGGATCACGAGGAGCGAAGCTCCGATCTGCGCCGGCGCCAGCGTTTCCTTCAGGACAAGGTAGGCAAGACCGTAATTGAAAACGGGAATGATCTGGAATATCGGAACGACCGTGGAAGCGTCCGCCCTTTTGATGGCCGCATAATATGGGAAAAGATAGCCGACAAACAGAAAGCTGTTCAATACAACGAACAGGGCAGTGGAAGGGGATACGTTTACAACACCCGGTTTGAAGATGAATATCAGAACCACGGCCGGTATGCCGACAAGACCGGTATAAGCGACAAGCGCGTTCGATCCCAGCTTGAAGTACCTATCGAGAACGAACTTGTCTATGAAAGTTGACACCGCAAAGAGGAACGGCGCCATCATCGCAAAGAATATCCAACTCATATCTACCATCCCATTGATGAACCTGGAAAAGGCTCAACGGGGCAAGACGCCCGCCTGAGCCGAATGCTCCGACCAAGCACGCAAGGCTGAAGTTCACCCTAGATATCGAGGATTCGATGGTCTTTGTCTTTGCCTTCCGGGTGCGCGAGATACTGTGTGGTCTTGTATTCGTTCACGGCGTTGAGTTTGTGTAAAGTTTCACTGAGGTTCTCGACAGCTTCCAGGGATTCCTTCACAAGCTGGCTCAATTGTGCATCGTCCGTCTTCATTCTGTCATGGACGATGCCCAGATTCAAAAGCAACAGTGTGGCCGGTTGTCCGAGGTGATGACACGCCGCCCCGAGGCTCTCCAACATCACGCGTGTGCGCTCGGCTTGCCGTTCCATCTGCACTGCGTAGTGTCTCTGCTGTATTCGATAAAACACGATGGCACTGGCTATAAGACCGATCAAGATCATGCAGGTGAAGATGAGCACCATTCGCGAATGAGCTACGATCGGTTTGCTGACAGCCTTGTACGGCATGGCTACGCCCACTGACCAGCTCTGCGTGCCGACGCGGATAGGTGCAAATGCGATGATCACTTTTTCCGGCCCCGTCCCTCCGGAGTAACCTGCGCTTTCATCAATTTCGTATCTCTCCTCACCCATCTTCATGCTATCAACGAACTTGTCATAGTTGCCGGAGGCGCCAACTACGGCGGTCACGGGATTCTGTTCCGCAAGACCAGCCCATGATCCATAGAGCAGATGGCCCTTCTCGCTGATGATGTAGGCATGCATTTTCGTGTCCTTCATGGCGTCTTCCGCACCTTGAACATTCATTTTGAGGGTGCTGAGCGGAATGACCCTGCGGAGCAAGCCGACAAATTCCTTTCCGTCGAACACCGGGACCGTCATGGAAAAGACGATCTCCTTGGTCTCATCGAGCATGAAAGGCTCACTTATGTAAGGCCGCTGATTGTCCATCGCATACAAGATGTCCACTTCGACAGAGTAGTCTTTGTTCATGTATGCCTCGTCATAAGGATAACAGGCAACAACAAAACCGTTTCTGTCGAGCATGTGGAACGTTGTGGTCCTGGCAGCGTGACGTATGGCGACGATATTGAACGCCAGGAAGCGGGAATCGTCTGGACCTGACAATGGCGGACTTCCCTTCCGGAGAACATTGATGATGTTCTGATCCTGCGCCATTGCCCGCAAATCGTCCAGGACGTCATTTAGAAACGATCCAATGCTTATGGACTCAGATCGCGCAACCGCCAGCATCTGCCCGGAAGTTTGCTCCACCAGATTTGCCTCGAACCGCTTGGTGTCGATTATGGCGGACATCGTGGCGATTGCTATGATAATCAGCAGGCCGAGAACGACAAGATAACGCGTTTGCTTCCACTGTTGCATCGTATGCCCCGCTCAAAAAGACCGTCAGACCAGGGAATGACTGTTCAATATGTACTACATACGCCACAATTGTGAAAGCATATTACTAGCCACGCAACGCGCCCTGTAACTGGGGCATTACGAAGTTGTTGTTAACACGCAAGAGCTATGGCAGAATGGATAACAGACTATTCCAAGGAGAATGGGACATGAATTGTAGAAAGCCTTCTTATTCCGTCATGACCGGTGTTCTCGTCTGTATAATGGCCTCTTGCGCTCCAACGCCGCCGCTTGCCGGCAGCGGTCTTGCCGCAGCCGGTCTTCCTGTTGTGGGAACCGCGTCCGCACAGGACTCGCCTTGTTTCCGCGGTCCGAGCAGAAACGGGACGTATCCGGATGCCACTATCCGGACCAACTGGAAGGAAAAACCGCCAAAGATTCTGTGGCGGAAGGATGTCGGATACGGGTTTTCCAGCGTCGTTGTTGCAGGCAATAAAATCGTGACAGCTGGTTACGCGGCAGACGGGGCGAAGAGCGCCGTGTATTGTTTCAATGCGGATACCGGTGCCCAGATCTGGAGAACCGAGTATGCGGATACCCGGGGCGGCCCAAGGGGCAAGGTTCCTGTTTCCGGGCCGGTTGCAACTCCGGTGATTGATGGCGATCGCGTTTACATGGTCGCAGTCATGGGCGCGCTCTATTGCATGGACCTGAACGACGGATCAAACGTCTGGGTAAAGATTACCAACGCGGATGGCGGCAAGTGCGGCGAGTTTGGGGACGGGGCGCCGCCGGTGATTGCCGGGGATCTGGTTCTGGCCCATCTCACGACAGCGGCAGGTTCAGCGTCATGGTTCGCGTTCAATAAGAACGACGGTTCTGTTGCATGGTCGATTCCTGTTACAACGCGTCTTGGCAAAGATGAGGATGCTGACCGCGGCTATTCACCCGCAGGATTGTGCAAGGTCAGCGGCAAGTCCTGCGCCCTGTTCGTCTCTGATGCGGCAATTGACTGCGTGGAACTGGCAAAAGGCGTGAAGATGTGGAGTCATAACATCGCCGATTTGGAGCTGCGATATGGTCCCTTTGAGGAGCCGGTGTTTTATGGTCCGGATAAATTTCTGCTCAGTATATGGTATGCCAACAAGCCGAGTGTGATTGCGTTTCAAATCGATAGCGGCGGGTTGACACGGATCTGGAGCAGCAAAGCCATTGGCAAAGGCGCGTACTCATGCGTGGTCTGCAATGGATTTGCGTTTGGATACGGCGTCGAAGGGCTTAATTGTGTTGATCTGTTGAATGGAGAATCCAAGTGGAACTGGCGATCGTCCAATCCCAGGATGGCCAGAGATCAGGGAGAAGTGATCCTTGTAGGCGACAAACTGGTGTGGGTGGCGTCATATTCGGGCATGCTCTATGTTGGCAATGCATCGTCCGAGAAGAGCCCCCCGCTCGGCGAACTCAAAGCGCTCAACGAATGCACAAAGGATCTCAAGAAGGACAAGGCCACCTACAATAACGTTGTCTCCACTGCGCCGGTGTTCGCAAACGGCCGCGTCTATCTGCGGAGTCCCTGGGGCGAACTCACATGCGTTGATGTGAGATAACGAATTGCGACTGTTGTCATCTAACTCCTGTTTCAAGGGCTGATGACCCCAGTTCCTCTTGACTGATTCACCAGACGAGAACATCCACTCAGCGATCGATCGTTGCCATGATCCCGGCAGGGTAACGCTGGCCGGAAACTTTTCCCGGTGGCAACGCATCGTCGAGCGCCTTCAGCTGTGCTGAGTCAAGCTGTATGGTTTCTGCGGCAATATTCTCTTCAAGATATTTCCGGCGCTTGGTGCCTGGGATCGGCACAATGTCACCGCCCTTGTGCAACAGCCAGGCGAGCGCGATCTGGCCGGGCTTTGCGTGTTTCGCTTCCGCGATCTCGCGTACGTTCCGCGCAGCCTTCATGTTGGCGTCGAAATTCCCGCCCTGATAGCGCGGATCGTTGCGCCGGAAATCGCCCTCGGGATACTCTTCCGCGCGTTTGACCTCACCGGTCAGGAATCCGCGGCCAAGTGGGGAAAAGGGCACGAGCCCGATGCCCAGCTCGCGTAGGAGCGGGATGATTTCCGGTTCCAGATTCCGTTCCCACAGCGAGTATTCGCTCTGTACTGCGGACAGCGGCTGGACAGCATGGGCGCGGCGGATGTTGGCGACACCAGCCTCGGACAGACCGAAGTATCGCACTTTGCCCTGTTTGATCAGCTCGCGAACGGTGGCGGCCACATCCTCCATCGGCACAGCCGGATCAACGCGATGTTGATAAAGCAGGTCTATATGATCGGTGCCGAGTCGGCGCAGGGAGCCCTCCACCGCTTCACGGATATGCTCAGGGCGGCTGTCTCTTTCCGCGCCGACCTGCTTTCCACCTTCGATGCGAAAACCGAACTTGGTTGCAATCAGCACTTTGTCGCGTCTGCCCTTGAACGCCTTGCCAAGCAATTCCTCGTTCTTGAACGGGCCATACACCTCGGCCGTATCGAAGAATGTGCAACCCAGCTCAATGGCGCGATGCAGTGTGGCGAGCGACTCTCCTTCATCCGCCGGACCATAAGACTGGCTCATGCCCATACAGCCAAGCCCGATCGCAGATACCTTCAATCCCTGATTGCCAAGTTTGCGTATTCCCAATGTCATGATGCTCCTCCTGCTAACGCTTCGTCACAATTCATAATACATCATCTTCCAACACACAACTCCCGATGTTTTGTTCCTCCCGTAGTTGCGTCTGACAAGCCGGAACAATACCTAAATGCAATGACTCGAGTTCCTCATCTGGCGCCATAGCTGTTCATCGCCAGCGGAAGAGCGCCCAGACATAGCCATCCGGGTCGGCCACGAATGCTTCGGTGAAGCGGTCGTGCTGTATGGGCTCCTGCACAATCCTGTAGCCGGCCGCCTTGCAGCGAGCCGCAACCCCTTCAACATCGGCGGCCTCGAAGTGCGGGTACATTCCCAACCCCGGACGATCCTCCTTCTGCCATGGCGAGGCCGCCGCCGAGAGCGCCAGGCTCATGTTGCCAGCTTCAAGCCAACTGAATTCGGGGCTGACCGACTTCACGCGCAAGCCGATCATGTCGCGATAAAATGCCACCGAGGCATTCATGTTCGATACCTCGATGCGGATGTGATCCACGCGCGGGATGTCAGTTTGACGAGTGCTCTTGCAGCCAATAAGACAAGAAACGATCAACACTGAACCCGCAAATCTAACAAGTGCATTCATGGCAATTCCTTTCGTTGTTCACCCTCATAATTTCGCAAGATGTTCCAGCTTAGCAGCCGTCTTTAGGAGCCACCTTGTATTTGTCGTGATAGCGCACCCAATCCTGGGTGTCGTCGGGTTTTTCGTCGCGGCCTTTGGCGGTCAGGTCGAGGAAATTGTAGGTGGTGTTCATCAAGTCTATCCCACGCTCATATGACGAGTAGGTGTGGTAAATTTCGCCGTTCTTGTCGCGGTAAAATGCGCTGACGCCTTCGCGCTCGTCCATATCCATGTCCAGTGGAGCATAATTGTAAATGGCGTTGCCACTCTTTCGTTGCTCCGGCGTGAATGACACGTTGAAATCGAAATTGAAATCCGTGTCGAACGAGGAAACCCAAGTGAACTTCCAGCCCATGCGTTTCTTGAATGGTTTGATCTCCTTCCATGGCGCGTGGGAAACGGCGGCGAAAGTGGTGTCGCGCTGGCCAAGGTGAAAGTGCAGGCTGTCGAAATGGTCGGCCCAGAACGAGCAATGCGGGCAAGCCTCTCCCCAACCCGGTCCGAACATGAAATGATAGACGATGAGCTGGCTGCGGCCGCAGAATAAATCGGCGAGCGTCACGTTGCCGGTCGGCCCGTTGAAAACGTAGTCCTTTTCGATGTTGATCCAGGGCAGCTTGCGGCGTTGCAGGTTCAGTTTGTCGCGCAACTTCGAGAACTTCTTTTCTTCGACGAGGAGTCTTTTTCGGGCCACGAGCCAGTTCTTTTGCGGGACGACTTTGCGGTTCTCCATTCCACGGGCGGTTTTGATTTTCGGCATGCGGTTCTCCTATGATGATTGTTTAATTTATCATCTTGTTTAGCCTCTATTAATCCATCGTCTCAGGCTCTCACATGCTTCGTATGCCGGACATCGGGAAATCCACTGCAAGCGATGCCGTTTTTCCTGAGATGATCCGTCCTCATTCTAGGGATATTAGCCACTCAATACGGGGATTCCCCTGATACATTCAGCGCCATGGCGATGTTACGATATTCCCTCCTATCGAGAGCGGCCAGATGCGAACAGCCAAACTTGGCACAAGAAGAAAGATGGTTGGATGAACAGGATTCAGGAAATCATGGAGACGATGAAGAGTCTCGAGAAAGAGCTGATCGAGGAGCTTCAAAAGAAGGAGAATAATTGCTTCTATAAAATCCAGGGCAAGCGCGTCTGTTTCGACAAGGAGACAAAGAAGAGTCACAAGACACTCGCGACCAGGCTTCATGCCTACATACTGTATGCCTCGTCAGTCAACGTGCTTACCGTGCCAATCATCTGGCTATGCATCTTTCCCATAGTATTTCTGGACCTGGTCATAACGATCTATCAATCCATCTGTTTCCGGGTCTATCGCATCCCGCTGGTCAAGAGAAGCGATTACATCGTCATGGATCGCAACCATCTCGCTTACTTGAATGCGGTGGAAAAGTTGAATTGCGCTTATTGCAGCTACGTAAGTGGCATCCTTTCATATGCCCAGGAAATCGTGGCCAGAACCGAGCAATTCTGGTGCCCCATCAAGCACGCCATGAAATTAACCACCGCCCACAACCGCTATCGAACTTTCATCGAGTACGGCGATGCCGAGGAATACAGAAAGCGTTTCGACGAAGTTCGTAAAGATTATTCCGACCTCAAAGAAATAGACAATCAGCCTCTGGCAGATCAGAATAGCCGCCCGTAACAATCGCAATCTTGCCGCTCAGATTTACGTCCTTGAACAGATTATCGCAAAAGTGAATTGTGGAAATACGTCCTCTGAAGACTCCGTTTGAATTACCCCTGGGCACGCCCTGAAGACGTGACTCCTGTAGACTCCGAAAATTGAGATTTTTACTTTCCCACCTGTTTGGCGCGGTAATGCTCGGCTTCCCAATGCACGATAAAATCCACGGCGCGATCGTCCATAAAGCGTAAATGTCCATTGGCCTGCAGCGCAATGGCGATGGCCGAACCCACTAACGCCTCGGCCGCTGTCAACGCGGCCAGTGAACTTCCTGCTACGGCAATGCCGCGCTCCTTGACAAGTACAAGCCTGGGCAGGATGCCGAAACGGCGAAAATATCCCTGGATCCCGGCGCTTAAGCACTTTGAAGAACTTCGGGGCGTAACCACAAGGGCCTGCGGACCGATATAGACAACATGGTCCGGAGTTAGGGCTTTTTCAAATATTTCAGCAATAAAAGTGTCCGTGACAGCTGCGCCCAATTCCTTATCGCAGAACCGCACCAGCCAGGCTTCTTTCCCGAGTGCGCTGCATGCCTCAGCAAATGCCTGGTTTAATTTTTCGCCCTCGTCCTCCAAAGAAACCTTTTTTTCCTCAATCTCCCGCGGCTGACCCAAATAGTCTTTAACTTTTGTGATCCAGTATTCGTGCAGCTCAATGCAGGCCTGGCTCGTTTGAGCAGCGCAGAAAAGACCGTGGTTCTGCAGGAAAATCGTTTCGGGCGATCGCCCGAATTTTGAGCGGTAATCCATAATCGTGTCATACAGGCAAAACGCCAGCGATGAGCCCGGATCGCAATAGGGCACCCACAACGGCTGCATACGGCCGTCTTTACCGGAGAGCTCTTTTAAAATAGCTTCGCCATCCGCCCGGCAGGTCAGGGCATTGCCGACAACCGGATGGCTGTGCATAACCACCTTATCAAGCAGTATGTGCAATGGCGTCTCCACCGAAGGCCGGTTGCCGGGGTTGGCGCTCACGCTGCCATACAAAACATCCAGCACCTTGTTTTCACGTTCGGCGGTCGGTGCAGTGCGGATGGCCTTGTCACTGAAAAGCTTTTCAAGGCTACCGCGACCCACTCCTACCCAACCGCTGGTTTCGGTCATATCGACCATGGCAGTGCCGCTGGCTTTAATAAACATGGTTTGGCCATCGGGGGTTTTTACGGAGGTATTACCGCCGCCGGCCTGGATAAGCTCCGGATTGCTGCCAAGATAATGCGATATCTTTATCAGGTCTGCTATTTCTTGTTTGAACATGGTTTTTCCTGGGACGTCTTCACTTTTCACAAATGACTCACCTCTTTCATCGTTTCACTGAGATTTCGATTCGTTCACGATCATTCGTGTTTTCTATTTCGTTGGCCGCATCGTAGCGGAATAATAAGCAGAAATAAAGCAAAGAGATTTATCAAATCAACCTGATTCATTTGTGAAAACTGAAGTTGTGGCAACAAAGGCATTGGCCAGCAAGTTGAGCAAAGCGTGCTACTTCATAATCAAGGATCAGGTGGATTTCGACGTGAAGAAGATATTTGTTTGAAATGGCTGCGGCGGGGAACCGATTGTGGGGTTGGTCAAGCCGCCCAGACGTGATTGGGACTCGTCGCATCCTTAAACGAGGAAAGCGTTCTTTGAACATTGCACTGTCATTTCGCCTGTATCACGAGTCCAAAGGGGTTGGTGTTCCGTCGCAAGGCGGAAGAGCCACAGATATGTGCATTCCTTTTGAACGTGATACGGCACGGATGTTTCTCTGGTCACGCCTTGGCGTGATAGGTGTCGGTCCATTTAGACCGATGCAGAACCGGATGGATGACTGAGCGTAATGGCATGGCCTGCGACTCACAAGAAAAAAAGTTCCGGCGCGATCGGACGGTCAGTGTAGTGAGGAGCGTTATTTAGCGTCAAGAAAGGTTAGTGGAAAACCTTAATGGAATCGTTTTGTCTCTTGACGCCTGCCTCTAATGGATGACCCCAAGAGACGGTAAGCTCAAGGGCCGGTATCTGTGGATGGATGCGAGGACGGATGTGCCCTCGAAACCGATCCCTACCGTTTGTTGGCGCGCTTTCTCAAGTTCGGTCGTACCACAGCCGCACAGCCGTCGCCGCCGCACGCCGCGCGCTGGCGGAAGCCCGCGTGGAAACCGATAAGATAGCCGGTTTGATCAGTCAACACCTGCACTGGTTAGCTCATTGAATTTGCCTCGGATTGAATTAATCTACAGCAGGGTTACACCCCATACCAGAGGCCCGATCCATCGCGTACACTGCTTTCCGTTAGTTTGATTCCCAACAAAGGATGTAAGTGTCTTGGGCGAACACAAGTAGAGGGACAGTATTTGTAATAGATTGAGAAGCGGTGTGAGAAATGCGGGCTAGTTGCGCATCTCGCCGAGTGTGTAGATTTAGCACCTCAAACTAAGGTAATTCCCGATACCGGCGATTCCAATGTTCCTGTATAGATTCCGCCAAACAGGAGGATCGTCTCGCCGAGGCGGGTTTGCCGCCAAGATCAGACTGCGGGTTGGGAATCAGGATGAGGAGAACGTGTATGACGAAGATATCGATGAGCAGCCGATTGTTGCTGGCTCTCGCGTTGCTGGGGGCATTGTTGCCCAGTCTCGGGCGGACGGAAGTTCACCAGGCTCAGGTCGGCAACTTCTTCTTCGCGCCTACTCCCTTGACGATTCTGAAAGGCGATACAGTAACCTGGACCAACGTGAGTGGATTTCATACCACGACAAGTTCAGACGGACTCTGGAATTCCGGAGTTATGTCGGTGGGAAGTCCGGCTTTTTCGTACACTTTCACCAGCAACGGAACGTTCAACTATATATGCAGCATACACCTGTTCACCGGTGTAGTGATCGTTACTGATCTTTTCGCCAAAGTGTCCATAACCGATACCGGTTATGCGGCACCCACCGTCACGATTGTGCGTGGAGATTTTGTCCGTTGGACCAACACCTCTTCCTCCGTCCACGCAGTGAACAGCGGAACCAGCCCTACTCAGGATAACATATGGGATTCCGGAAACATTTCACCAGGCGGTGTCTTCAGCCACCAGTTCAATTCCGTCGGTTCTTTCCCTTACTTCGATTCTCTCAACGCGACGAATCCGGCATTCGTCGGTCTGGTAAGTGTCATTGATATTACGGACATAGCATTCACGGGCATGAGCAAAATACCATCGAACGGTGTTGCGATGCAATGGGTAATGGCGGATACAAGAAAGTATGACTTGCAGTATAAGTCTGATCTGCTCTCGACAGGCGGGTTCCAGTTGGCGCAGGTAAATATGAAGACCTCCGGAGGAGATGTCGGTAGCTTGAGCAACCTGCCGTATGTGGTCAATTCCCTTAATCCGGCCAACACGAACATCTTCTTTCGTTTGCAGATCCTTCCCGACAATACCCCCGCACTACCGTTGGCGCTCGATGTCGTGGCCAGCAACTTCGTTTCCCCGGTGGCGCTAAAGGAACCCAACGATGGATCAGGCAGACTCTTTGTCGTTGACCAGATTGGCAAGATCATGATCATTGATTCAAACCGCACGGTCATGTCCACGCCCTTCCTCGATGTCTCAAGCATCATAACCAATCTGGGGCCGGCCTTTACAGGCGCCACGACCGGACTTAATCCAAGTTATGACGAACGCGGCCTTCAGGGCATGGCTTTCGATCCCGGCTTTACGACTAACAAGCGTTTCTTTGTTTACTACAATTCGCCCAAGACCGGTTCGAATATCAACTGTGAAGCCGTCCTTGCGGTCTATCACGCGTCCGCCACAAACGCGAATGTGGCCGATACGAACGGGACGATCATTTTCCGGGTGGACAAACCAGAATTCAATCACAACGGAGGCTGTCTGACCTTTGGTCCGGACGGCTATCTGTATCTACCCACGGGCGACGGCGGCGGTGGTGGTGATCAGCACGGTCTCACTGGCAACTCGCAAAACCTCAATAGCTATCTGGGCAAGATACTGCGACTCGATGTAAGTTCTGGCGTTAATTACACCATTCCACCCGACAACCCATTTGCCGGTGGCGGTGGACTGGGAGAAATCTATGCCTATGGTTTTCGTCATCCATGGCGGATATCGTTTGACCATGGCGCATCCAACCGCCTGGTTGTGGCGGATGTAGGGCAGGACCTATTTGAGGAAGTTGACATTGTGCAAAAAGGCGGCAACTATGGATGGCGGATAATTGAAGGGAATCACGCATACGATCCTTCAATAGCTGCCACGTTGGGCGTGAACATACCGACACTTGACTATCCGATCCACGAATATGGACATGGCCCGCTCGGCATTGCAATCATCGGAGCGGCCATGTACCGCGGTACGAACTATCCTGAGTTGGTCGGTAACTATGTGTTCGGCGATTTCTCAACGAGTTTCGCCGCCCCGGATGGCCATCTTTACTACCTGTCCGAAACACGCAGCAATATCTGGGAGCGATTTGCATTCACGCTGTCGCCCAGCAATGCGCCGCTTGGTCGCTTCGTCAAGAGCTTTGGGGAAGATCAAGCGGGCGAATTGTATCTCCTCAGCACGACGAGCCTTGGGCCGACCGGAACATCAGGCGATGTTCGGCGGTTACGCAAGCCGTAAGACGCGGTTCTGCACGTTACTACCAGCCTGCCAAAGAAATAGGGGACATACCGTTAGTACGCTCATATTTAACTGCAAAGGCATATTGAAGCCCCGCTGATAGTGACTATTGGTATGTCCCTTATCTAGTGCTTATTGCAGCTACGTAAGTGGCATCCTTTCATATGCCCAGGAAATCGTGGCCAGAACCGAGCAATTCTGGTGCCCCATCAAGCACGCCATGAAATTGACCACCACCCACAATCGCTATCGAACTTTCATCGAGTACGGCGATGCTGAGGAATACAGAAAGCGTTTCGACGACGTTCGTAAAGATTATTCCGACCTCAAAGATGCAAACAATCAGCCAACCGACAATCAACGCCCTTCAGATCCGCCCAAAGCAGACCAGAATAGCCGCCGGTAACAATCGCAATCTTGCCGCTCAGATTTACGCCCTTGAGCACGTAATCGGCAGTTGAAGCGGCGCCAAAGCCTGAATTGATGGACTTCTGCAAAGCGGAGATGTTCAGTACTTTTTATAAATTAGACCAACCTGATTGTATAAATATACAGACATGACGCCAAATGAATGTTCACATCGTGCGGCATTTATGACGACCTTACTCCATTTCGAAAGTGCGTGAACACCAAAAGATTATTCTGAGATTTTATTGATGGTAGCAGCGAATCGCTCAATTGCGGAAAATTCCCCATGTTCTTGAACATACTTCAGGAAATCATTGCATTCTTGCCTTGACTTGCTGTTCAAATACATCGACTCATTTCCAAAACTCGCCCCCATGACCTTAATTCGATTCTCTATAGTTTGCCTTGCCACTTCACACTTTCTTTTACCTTCTTCATCGCCAATTGCACTAAGAAACGATGCCTTAGCCTCCAATCCTCTGCGCTGAGTTACGAGAGACTCCAGAACTTCAGTGATCAGTAATGCCGTTTCAGACATTTGTCGCCCAATGGCAATAGTCAAATCACATATTTTCTCAACCTGAACTTTGTCTTTTGCATCAGATTTCTTCACTATTTTCTCGATTCGACTGAGGAAATACAGGTCGAAAAAGGACAACGGCGGATCGTCACGCTCCAACAAATAATATGTGCGCTCTGGCAGCTGCAGATCTATAGAATCAAGTACTTTTCTACGAGCCTCAAACCTAATAGGTGTATATAGATCAATCCGTTGTTTGGCGAGACCCTTGCGGATGCAGTCGAGACTCGAATCCAGCGAGCCTTCATAAAGCAACATCGTTGCGCTCAAATACTCATAAATCGCATTCTGGGGGTCATCCACTTTTGCTTGTGCCAGTGCATTGGACAACGTGATCTCTTTCGGTCTCAATTCATCCAAAAGCTCTGCCGCTCGTTTCTCGGGTACTAATCGCGCATTGTCAAGCACATCCAAATACTTTTCCGCCTCGTAGATAAGGCAGATGCACCGAGCAGCCTTATTATGAGGATCGACACATAAAACATCTTCGTAATATTCAAGTGCATGTAGTTTCTTGTTAGCGTAAAGATGCGAATAAGGTAGCATCCTGCGGCAATCTGCAACGCCAAGAAGTATTTCAACATCATTGCTGTGTGCCGTTCTTAGCGCATCCAAACGGAGTGGTAAATCCACTTTGCCACTCTCTTCTCCAACAACATGCAACGTACACACAAAGAAGACCGCAAGTATTCGTTTGAGGGTCTTGACTCGCAATGTGCTGCCTATTGTGCGCAAATAGTCCTCTCCAGATTTCCTATTCAATCTCATCACTCCTCCGTACCACTCATTTAAATTAAATACCCGCCTTCGTTGGCGGTAGCGGAAAGCTGTAAAGACAATCGTATTGTGGCGAGACAACAAAGCCAGACATCGTAATGGTCTGTATCCACTCTGTGTTAGCGCGGGCGCTGGCGCCGCCTGAGAGATTGTGGTTAAAAGTGTATCCGCTGTGAGCGCGGACTCTGTTTCAATTCTCCCGTTCATCGTAACTCCTCGAAATCCGGGGATGCGGCGTTTCAAATGACTGGTCTTTATCAGGCGGCGGATACGAAGTCAAAAACGAAGAGCGAGAGAGATGTATGGACGCGTGGAAGTATGGACGCGTGGGGCGACCGAACACGGACAAGGTTAGACGGCGAATCGCCTCGAGTTATGCCATTCGAGGAATTCACGAGAGGGACGATAGTAGTCCTGCGTGGGAAGAATGGTCAGTGGCTGACCATGCATCTTGTAATAATCTTTCCCATTATGAAACTTCTCCCTAATCAGGGAGCTCACTTCTATGCGATAATCAGTTGTGATCGTCATGTAGCCGCCGTCGAACAAAGTGTGCAGGTCGGAACGAAGGAGGAGGCCGTTATCAATAGTGTTGGGACCATCGTTTACGAACGGTTTGATGTGCACTGCTTCAAGTACCGGCAAGGTGCGTTCGCCGGTCATGCAACAGCGTCTCTGGTAAGCATCCGTGACAAGGATTCTGAATGCGCCCTGACCGAGTCGGCCTCGTGTCAAATATTCCTGACCGTATCTTGGTCCTTCAAACACCATCGAAGGCTGAGCAGAAACGACTGCCCCTGACCGCAAACGCTCCTCTACCTGCTGCCACAGGATCTTTCCCTCCCCTTCTTCGCTATCATAGCTTTTCCCACTGACTATAGGGTTGGCCCAGTCTTTGGGAACTGGAATCCATGAATCCTTATCGAGAAAGAATGGTTCAGCGAGAATGGTACATCCAATCATTGGATCAAAGTCCCGTTTTGCTCTGTGCCGATTCACCAGCCCCCGGAACGTTTCAAAATCAGCCGCACCGTTCTTCGTCTCAAATGCCTTCCAAGCGAGTGATAGAGGCAGAATAGAATGCTGCACCAGGAAGCCTCCTCCAGCAATATAGTTGTCGGGGCTATGCAGTTTGAAGAGAAACGGTGCGCCCGCGTCGATAGTCTTGAAAGCTCTGGTCGAACTCGGACGCCAGAAGTTGACCTCGTCGGGACGCTGGCTGGCAAGGAAACTGAACCAGTCATTGTCTGTCACGCCCACCCAGAATTTCATGCCTTCATGCTCCGACTTCAGGATTCAAATGTCCATTCAAGCTTTCTTTCTCGCAATCCTGTATTTGGCCTGGGCTTCGCGGACAACCGACACTGCTTTGTAATGCGACATCATAACGGCCTTTCCGTCTTTCCTGGAACCGGTGTTGCCGATCTTGCGTCCGTTTGGTGCAAAGGTTTCGCTGATTTCCTGTGTGCACCTCTTCATAATAAGCACAGCAGCCTTTGCGTTCTCCTTGTCGGCGGACTCGCCGGGATACCGGAAGTGAATAGCGTACCGGGTGAGGTCATTTAGATCGTTTCGCATACCTTCCCACATTGGCCGTATCGCCAGGCATTGATCGAGCAGAACCGGCAGGCTGTGAGTCTTGGCAAAACTTATCACATGGGACTGGAGGAACCCTTTGAGGTACTTCTCAACGCACTGCTGCGCATGAAAGCACACGGCATCATAATTAGGCGATTTTCGGGCTCGATATTCCCGCATGGCCGTTGCGAAGTCGCCTTCGGCCTTCGCCAACCATTCCCGGACGACGTCGTTCATACATGACCCTTCCCTGTTTAAGAATTGAAAGCATGAAGACGTCCCGCAGCGCGATTCGCTTCTCTATTTCAGCAGGCGTTCTGACAAGCAGGTCCAGCGGGAATGAGTATTCGATTCGCCGGTCAATATCTATGGCCTGCTCAACGTTCTTCTTGCCGTGATTCATTATCACGAGCAAGTCCACATCGCTGTCATTTGTGGGTCTGCCATGCGCATAGGAACCGAAAAGGATTACGAGTTCAGGATGAAATTCCTGAGCCAGCCTTCGTACATACGCATTGATATCCGATCTTTCAATCATGGCGATATGGTACGCCGAGATATGGACTTGTCAATAAGTCGTCATGATTGCTTTTATATTTGCAGCGGGTGGCGGAGATGGAAAAAGAATTATCAGTCCTGCTATTTTGGCATCTCGAAATTCTTCAGGAACAGACACAGAAAACAGGGAGAAAGCAAAAATCAGGTCGCACAATCCAGGATAGAGATTGAACAAGTTGCTGATGCCGCGCCTGAAACGACGACTTACCCTCAATCGCAAAAGTTTTGCTTTGTCGCGTGGAAAAGTTTAATGTTTCCGCCCGCTATGGTGATTAAGATACTAGCTTTGACTGACAGCATGACGGTGGGCGACAATGTCGTCGCCAACGACGCGGTCTTGATCCCGACTGGGACGGCCCTGACGGTGGAACACGTCAGAAAGTTGCAGAGAGCCGGAATCACGGAAATATGTGTCGCTGACACGAAGAAGGCTCCTTGCGGAAAGCACGACGGACCGATATCCACGTACATCGCCGAAAGCGCACGGATAGACACCTTGTTTTCACCATACTCATTCGACGAACAGATGATGGCGATGAAGAACGCCATTCTCGACTCTTTAGCCAGGGACTGATATGGATCCTAAAGTTGAACTAGAAACAAAAGTTGCGGCGCACCTGAAAAGCAGGCAGCTTGCCACGCTTTTGGGCGTTGTGCAGAGAGTCAACCAGCTTGTCGCAAACCCCAATTCATCGGCCAAGGAACTCGCGAAGGTTATTTCATCGGACATCGTCCTGTCTGTGCGCATACTGAAGATCGTGAACTCATCCGGGTTCGGGCTCCAGCGGAAGATCAACGGCATTGAACATGCCATCGTTATCATGGGTCAGCGCCAGCTTGGCGATTTGTGCACCGGTATCGCGGCGCTTTCCAGCTTCGGTGTCAACGCGCAGAACAAGACCTTCGATCGCCCGGGCCTCTGGCGGCATTCACTCGGCACGGCTGTTCTGAGCAAGCTGTTGCAATCGCGCATATACAAGCGGATCGAACCCGATCTCTTTGTGGCGGGCCTGCTCTGCAATATAGGGCGGGTTGTTTTGGACCAGTACTTCCCCAATGAATTCGCGAAGGTTCTCCAGCTCGTGGCTGAAAGGAACATGCTGCTCGCCGAGGCCGAACTGGAGATCCTGGGCGTGACGCACGCCGAAATAGGGTTCTGGGCTGTAAAGACATGGGGAATTTCCTCTTCCCTGGCAAATGCCGTGCGATGGCATCACGGCCCCGAGAAAGACCAGTGGGGTATGATCGTCAACGTCGCCTACGTCATCACGCACGCCCTTGGTGTCGGCTCCCCAGGCGACAAGGCCGTCTCGCCGCTAATCTCTGGAATTCTGAGCTATTTCAAAATGGACGAACCCCAACTGGTTTCCTTTATCAACACCGCAAGGACGGAATTGCGATCCGTCGAGCCCTTGTTCACCAGTATGACGGAATAGACACTTTTCACAATTATTCTGGGGTCGTATCTTTACATGTGATTCCGCTGGAAAAACCTCCACCCTCACTAAGCTGCATTCGGGTCTGTTCCTTAAATGATTCGTCCCCTTGACACCACGACCCCTTTTCGCCATCGTCGTTTGAAGAGAGTGATTTTGGGCGTGGAGAAAGGAGAAGAGGATGAATTTTCCAAGAAAGTTTGCATGGGGTTCGGCAACGGCGAGTTATCAAGTCGAGGGAGCGGCCCGCGATGACGGCAAGGGATTGTCGGTTTGGGATGAGATGTGTCGTCAGCCTGGGAAAATCTGGGGTGGACATACCGGGGACGTCTCCTGCGACCATTATCACAAGTATAAGGAAGATGTGGCATTGATGTCGGAAATCGGGTTGAACGCCTATCGGTTCTCTATCTCCTGGCCGCGTGTGATTCCGGCGGGAACGGGCAAGGTGAACGCAAAGGGGCTGGCGTTCTACGACAAGCTGGTGGATGAGTTGTTGAGAAATGGCATTGATCCATGGGTCACACTTTTTCATTGGGACTATCCATACGAACTCTATTGTCGGGGCGGCTGGCTGAATCGCGACAGCGCCGACTGGTTCGCCGATTATGCGCGGGTCATAGTTGATCGGCTCTCCGACAGAGTGTCGCACTGGATGACGCAGAACGAACCGCAATGCTATATCGGACTCGGGCACCAATACGGCGAACATGCGCCCGGACTGAGACTGGGATTCGGGGATATTCTACTTGCCTGCCACCATTCGCTCCTGGCGCACGGCAAAGCCACGCAAGTGATCCGCGCCCACGCCAAATCGAAACCAAAGATAGGGGCGGCCCCTGTTGGCATAGTTAAAATGCCGTTGGCGAACACCCCTCGCGATATTCAGGCGGCACGAAAATGTATGTTCTCCATTTTTGACAAGAACTGTTGGAATAACACATGGTTCGCCGATCCGATGGTGTTCGGACGGTATCCCGCCGACGGAATAAAGTTATTCGGGAAGGAAATGCCTGAAATCAAGACAGGCGACATGAAGACGATTTGCCAGCCGCTCGATTTCTACGGCGCTAACATCTATCACGGCCAGCTTATCAAGGCGACAAAAGACGGCCATATGACGCCACCTTCGCCGATTGGCCGACCGATGACTTCGATGGAATGGGAAGTGGCTCCGGCGGCGTTGTATTGGGGACCGAAGTTCTTATACGAGCGATACAAGCTACCGATTGTGGTCACGGAAAATGGCATGGCCAACTGCGACTGGGTTCAACTGGACGGCAAAGTTCACGATTCGTCTCGCATAGATTTCTTATCACGATACCTTGCCGAATATGGCCGCGCAATCGAGGATGGCGTGAAAGCTGAAGGCTACTTCGTCTGGTCGCTCATGGATAATTTCGAATGGGCACACGGCTACAAGCAGCGTTTCGGTCTTGTGCATGTGGACTACGGCACCGGCAAGCGCACGCCAAAGGACTCGGCGTATTGGTACAGGGAAGTCATACAAACCAACGGCGGCGTCATCGCAAGATAGATTCGCGGGCCGCTAATGCACATGTCGTTTTCCGGCGCGGCCCCATTCAGCAGGTGCTGAAAATGGCAATGATCAACGGCGGAAGTCTCCGTCATCGTATTTCTTCCAGAACTCGGCGGCAGTGAGATCCGGACGGCGAAGCCTGGCATCCCACCTGTAGGAGATCATGGCGATCTTTGGATGGGTCCGGAGTGTCTCGACGTTCCTGGCCTCCACAGGCAACACCACAATTTCAAGTGTCGGAACGTCGGCAAGCGGCGATATATCCGTGACTGCACAGTGAAGCAACACGGTCTTGAGCGGCATCGTGCGCACCGCCGAGATATCATGTATCGGCACACCGGACAGATTCAAAATCTCCAGCGGCGCGTTCCGCAGCGGAGAGAGATCGGTAACCAGGCAGCGAGCGTAGAGCGAGAGCTCGTGCAAAGGCGCGCCGGCAAGCGGCGAAATATCGCGAAGTTCACTGCTGTAGGCCATGAACTTGGTCACGGCCACGCCGCGCAAGTCGGAGATATCTTGACATTTCAGCTCCATTGGAAGGTAAATTACTAGCTCACCCTTTGCGTCGAACGCCCATACCGGAACTTTTTCCGGGGCATTCCCCTGCGCTATGAGGCTCTGGCGAAACTTCTCGATCTGCTTTTCCATCTTCACCTGTCTTGCGAGTCGCTCACCGTTCTGCTTCCAGAACTCCGCGGCCGGCTGAACATTGTCCATGATACCGCGAAATGAGCCGATTCCGAGGTTCGACAAGCGTTTGAGATTCGGCAGTATCTGGAGGAATGCTATGTCGGAAATGTGCTCAGGAATTAGCAAGGTCTCGAGCGCGGTAGAGCTGGTCAGCGGCGAAAGGTCCTTGATGTGCGAACAGCCGTTGAGGTTGAGGTTCTTTATCGGCAACCCGCGCAGCGCAGAGAGGTCGCACAGTGCCGGACAATATTCCGCGTACAGTTCGACAAGCGGCAACCCCTGGAGTCCATCGAAGCTTTCCAGGTCGCACAGGCTGCAATCGAGTCTTTCCAGCGGCAAGCCCATGAGAGGGCGAAGACTTTTCACGTGAACGTGGAAGATGCTCAGGCGCTTCAGTGGCATTCCCTGGAGCATGGATAGATCGGTGACATCCGTGCCGGAAAGGTCGAGAGATTCCAGCGCGAGGCCACGCAGGCTGTCCGGGTCCCAACCCTTTGTGTCGCGCATTGTAAGCGCCTTTAGAG